>NZ_QFRV01000038.1:0-44643 GCF_004136805.1 Enterobacter cloacae complex sp. GF14B | reverse complement strand
TGCTGCCCAGACGCGAGGTGAGCAGCACCGACGCCAGGCCGGACATCAGCCCCACCAGCGCGAAGAGGATCAGGTTGTGGCGCTTCACGTTGATGCCGGAGTACCACGCGCCGGTCGGGTTGTTGCCGATGGCGTAGGTGCGGCGGCCAAAGTTGGTACGGTGCAGCACAAAGGCAAACAGAGCGGCCAGGACGATAAACAGCGCGAACTCAAACGACAACGCGCCCCAGACGTAGCCCTGGCCGAACCAGGCAAAGCTCTCCGGGTAGCTGTTCAGCGCCTGGTCCCCGAGCAGGATGTAGGTGATCCCGCGGTACAGGCTCATGGTGCCGATGGTGATGACGATGGACGACAGGTTAAAGCGCGTCACCAGAATGCCGTTGAACAACCCGCACAGTAGCCCGACGCCTAATCCCACGCACACCAGCAGTGGCGTATCGACGCCCGCCGCCGCGCAAAAGCCCATCACCGTCGAGCTGAGCGCGATGGTGGAGGCCACCGACAGGTCAATTTCCCGGGCGATAATCAGCATCGCCATCGGCAACACAATGATCGCTTTTTCCGTGAAGTTGAACGTCGCGTCGGAGAGGTTCCAGATATTGAGGAAGTAGGGCGAGGCGAGCGCGTTCACCACAAACACCGCCAGCGTCACCGCCAGCAGGAAGCCCTCCCAGCACAGCAGACGCTGGAAGATGCCCGGCGCAGAAGTGGGTTTGAACTCTTCAGATGTCATCATTTTACTCATGGTTTCACCGCCAGTTTCTGACGTGCCAGCGCCGCGTCGCGCAGGATCAGCCTGCCTTTGCGCTTGTTGCCGCGCTCGTTCAGCAGCACAGCGATGACAATGACCGAGCCGGAAATCGCCATCTGCCAGAACGGGGAGACGCCGATCACCGGCAGGGCGTTGTTGATGACGCCAAGGAACAGCGCCCCGAACAGACAGCCGAGCACGCGGCCGGTGCCGCCCATGGTGCTGATCCCGCCAATCACGCAGGCTGCCACCACCTGCAATTCAAAACCGTTAGCGACGTCAACATACGCAACGGCAAAGCGCGATATCCACAGGTAGCCGCAGAACCCGGCCAGCAGACCGGAAAGGCAGAAGCTGATGAACTGCATTTTCCCGGCGTTGATCCCGGTGTAGTACGCTGCCGTGGCGTTACCGCCTGCGGTGTAGAGCGCCCGTCCGGTACGGCTGTAGCGCAGGAAGTAGCCCACCAGCAGCAGTACGGCGATGGCGCACCAGCTCAGCACCGGCAGGCCCAGCACTGACGCACGCGGCAGGCCGAGGAAGTCTGCACCCATCTGGTTGGAGTTCACCCAGCCGCCGCCGGAGAGCAAAAAGATCATTCCGCGGTAGATGCTCATGGTGCCGAGTGTTACCACAATCGCCGGAATGCCCAGCTTCCACACAAGCAGGCCGTTTATCGCGCCCATCAGCAGCCCAAGCGCGCTGGCGAGGATCAGCAGCGCCCAGACGGGCACGTCCGGGTAATGGAAGTTAATCAGGGCGACAATCATCCCGGTCAGGGCCAGATTGGCCGCCATCGACAGGTCGATGCCTTTAGTGAGCAGCACCATCATCTGCCCGAGCGCGAGGACGATCAGAATGGCGGTGTCGTTAAACATCTCCACCAGGTTGCCCGGCGCGATAAACGATGGCACGCGGCTGCCAATGGCGACGATCATCAGGATAATCACCGCGCCCAGCAGGGCTTCGCGGTGTTTTAAGAGTGAGCTAAGCATTTATGCCGCCTCCTGTTTTGCACCGCTGGCGGCGCTGACGATGGTTTCCGCCGTCGCGTCTCCCGCCTGGTATTCGGCCACCATCAGCCCCTCGTGCATGACGATAATGCGATCCGCCATGCCCATCACTTCCGGTAGTTCGGACGAGACCATAATCACCGCCAGCCCCTGACTGACCAGCTCGGACATAAACTGATGAACGGCTGCCTTTGAGCCGATATCGATGCCTTTTGTTGGCTCATCGAGGATGATCACGTCAGGGTGCGTCGCCAGCCATTTGCCGATCACCACCTTTTGCTGGTTGCCGCCAGAGAGGGTCTCCACCGCCTGCTTCCAGCTGAAGGCTTTCACTTGCAGGCGTTTGGCGTACTCGTTCGCCAGTTTCCATTCACGGTCGTCATGCAGCACGCCGTTCGGATTGAGCGTGCTAAGCTGAGGCAGGCTGATGTTCTGGGCAATCGGCAGGGCGATAATCGCCCCCTGTTTCTGCCTTTCTTCCGGCACGCAGACAATACCGGCTTTGATCGCATCCGCAGGCTGGCGGAAGCGCCGGGGCTGTCCGTTGAGGATAATTTCCCCGGACGATGGCCGCGTGACGCCGGAAAGCGCCTGCATCAATTCGGTACGCCCGGCACCCACCAGCCCGTAAAAGCCGAGGATTTCCCCTTTACGCAGGGAGAACGAGATATGCGCAAACTCGGTCGGATGGCAGAGGTTTTGCACCTCCAGCACCGTCTCGCCTTTTTCGCAGTCGATTTTCGGGAAGGTTTGGGTAATGGCGCGCCCGACCATCATCGACACCATCCGCTCCTCGGTGATCTCATTTATTGCCCCTGCACCGACGAACACGCCGTCGCGCAAAATGGTGTAGTGATCGGCCAGCTCAAAAATCTCGTCGAACTTGTGGGAGATAAACAGGATGGCTTTTCCCTCCTGCTTTAAGCGCTCCACAATCTGGTAAAACTCGAGGATTTCATGCTGCGACAACGCCGCCGTGGGTTCGTCGAGGATCACCACCTGCGCCTCAAACGACAGCGCGCGGGCAATCGCCACCATGTGACGCTGGGCGATGCTTAGGGTTTTCAGCGTTGCGCGCGGGTCGATTTGCACCTCAAGGCGGGCGAGAATAGCCTGCGCCCGGCGGTGCATTTCCGGCCAGTCGAGCTTTTTCAGGAAGCCTTTGTGAAGGTACTGACCAACAAAGATATTTTCGGTGACCGAGAGTTCATCAAACAGGACGGTTTCCTGGTGTATGGCGGTGATACCCATTTTATGCGCCGACTCCGGCGTTGGAAGGTGAACGGGGATCGCCTTGTAGAGAATTTCGCCCTCGTCGGGCTGGTATATGCCGGTCATCACTTTGACCAGCGTCGACTTGCCCGCGCCGTTTTCGCCGATAAGCGCCGTCACTTTGCCGGGCCACAGCGCAAGCTGCACGTTCTCAAGAGCACGTACGCCGGGGAACACCTTGGTGATGCCAGAAAGCTGTAGCAATGGGGTCATGATAGTTCTCCGTTTGGTTCACCCTCACCCCGACCCCCTCCCTTTGGGAGAGGGCTAGGGTGAGGGGGGAAAGGATCAAAAGATTTTCGAGAACTTATCAATATTGCTGGCATCGTAGACGAACGGCTCGGCCATCGCGCCGTTGCCGTCCGCATCCAGCTTCACTTTGCCCAGTTTGCCCATGCTGGCCTCACCTTTCGTGGCCGTGCCTTTCACCAGATCGTCCGCTAAGTAAGTCGCGGCATAGCCCAGGTCAATCGGGTTCCAGATGGCAAAGCTCTTGCTCGCGCCGGATTTCACCGCGCCCGCCATCTCAGACGGCAGGCCTAAACCGGTGACGTACACTTTGCCAATCTTGCCCTGGTCCTTCACCGCCTGCGCGGCAGCCACAATGCCCACGGACGACGGCGAGACGATGACTTTCAGCTCCGGGTAGGTTTTCAGCAGGCCGACCGCTTCGCGGTAGCTTTTGTCAGAGAGATCGTCTCCGTAGGCCACGGTCACCAGATTGACGGACGGGTACTTCGGCAGCACCTTTTTCATCTCCGCAATCCAGGTGTTCTGGTTGGTGGAGGTTGGCGTGGCGCTCAGCACCGCTACTTCGCCCTTCTCCACGTTCAGCGCTTTCAGGGCATCGGCGGCGAGCTTGACGTTGGTTTCGCCAATCAGGGCGTTATTGGACGGGTTGAGATGGATCTGACGCCCGGCTTTCGCCACCCCGGAATCCCACGACACAACCTTAATGCCGCGCTGCATCGCTTTTTTCAGCACCGGCACGACGGCGTCCGGATCGTTCGCGGAAATTGCGATCGCATCCACGCCCTGGGCGATCAGCCCGTTCAGCACCTCGATCTGCGCTTCCGCCGTGGTGGTGGTCGGGCCGGTATAAATCACTTTTACATCGCCTAACTCTTTGGCCGCCTCCTGCGCGCCGACGTTCGCTGCCTCGAAGAATCCATTCCCTAAGGACTTCGCCACCAGGGCGATTTTCACTTCTGCTAAAGCGGAACCGGACAACGCCAGAGCGGCAACGGTGAGGATCAAGCTTGCTTTTATTTTCATTGCTTTTACTCCACTGACTTGAGTTAGTTGTAGGGATTGCAGGTGGTTTTCGCCCCGTCTCGGTGAGCGGGGCGCGATGTTGTTATTGGTACAGATCTAACGCCGACTGCATCGGGGTGACGCCAAAGCGTTTGCCCAGGGCAATCAGCTCTTCCCGGGTGATGGTCTGCTTCATGCCGCCCATGGAATAGACCTTCACCAGCACCTCCGCGGATTTCTCGGCGGTGTCGATCAGGCCGAAGGTTTCATCCAGTGTCGGGCCGCTGCCGAAGACGCCGTGGAACGGCCACAGCACCAGTGAGTGCTTCTGCATGTCCGTCGCGGTCGCCTGGCCGATTTCGTCGGTACCCGGCACCATCCACGGCAGAATGCCGACGCCGTCCGGGAACACCACCAGACACTCGGTGCTGCCTTCCCACAGTTTGCGGGTGAAGAAATCAGAATTATTTTCCAGCACGTAGGTCAGGGCGATCAGGTTGGTGGCGTGGCAGTGCATGATTACGCGGTCCTTGCCATTGGTCGCCTTAATGCGCTCGCAGTGGGAGAGGAAGTGCGCCGGCAGTTCGGATGTGGGTACCGCGTCGTCCGTCAGTCCCCAGAGAATGTGGTAACCCGCGCCGTCGCTGTCCACCTTCACCACGCCGAGGTTGGCTTCCGGGTCCAGCTGTACGTTGCGGAAAAACTTCCCGGAACCGGTGACGATAAACGGCGTGTTGGCGAGCAGCGGCATCGGCTGGCTCAGGGCGATATAGCGCGGCTTCTGGTGGAAATCGGAGGCAAATGGCTCGATATCCGCGTCGTCCAGGCGTAGCGTCAGGTTGCCGCCGTTGCGCTCATCCCAGCCCTTCAGCCAGGCGTCGGAGGTGGCTTTGATCATGCCCTGGACGAACCAGGAGGTGGTGATGGTCTGCATACTGTAGTTCCTTTGAAAATGCCGGGTGGCGTTACGCTTACCCGGCCTGGTCTTATCTGTAGGCCCGGCAAGCAACGCGCCGCCGGGCGATGTTTTTTACTGACGAGCGGCAAGAACCTCTTTCTCATACGCCCGCACGTTATCCAGCCACTGGCTGCCCGCAGGTGCATCGTGACGCTGGCAGTACATCTCCCACACCGCCTGCCACGGCAGGGATTTCTGCTCTTCCAGCAGCGCCAGGCGCGCGGTGTAGTCGCCGTTTTCTTCCAGCTGTTTCAGGGCGGCGACAGGCTCCAGCAGCGCGCGCAGCAGGGCTTTCTTCATGTTACGGGTGCCGATAACCCACGCCGCGATGCGGTTGATGGAGGCGTCGAAGAAGTCGAGGCCGATATGTACGCGGTCAAAGAGGTTGTGGCGGATGATTTCGCTGGCAATGGCCTGGGTTTCGTCATCCAGCAGCACCACGTGGTCGCTGTCCCAGCGCACCGGGCGGCTGACGTGCAGCAGCAGGCGCGGCACGTAGAGCATGGCGGCGGAGATCTTGTCGGAGATGACTTCCGTTGGGTGGAAGTGGCCGGCATCCAGGCACAGCGCGGTCTGGCGGCTGGTGGCATAACCCATGTAGAACTCGTTTGAGCCCACGGTGTAGCTCTCTGCGCCAATGCCGAACAGCTTGCTCTCGACGGCGTCGATGTGGTGCGCCGGGTCCAGCTTCTCGCTGATGGCTTCATCCAGCGCGGCCAGCAGGCGCTGACGCGGGGCCAGTCGGTCTACGGTGATGTCCTTCATGCCGTCCGGGATCCAGATATTCATTACCGATGGCGTGCCAAGCTGCTCGCCAAAATAAGCCGAGACGCGGCGGCTGGCTTTGACATGGTCGATCCAGAACTGGCGGATTTCATCGTTGGCATGCGCAAGGGTAAACCCGTCCGCGCTCAGCGGGTGCGAGAAGCAGGACGGGTTAAAATCCAGACCCAGCCGGTTGGCTTTCGCCCACGCCACCCAGTTCGTAAAGTGTTCCGGTTTGATTTCGTTACGCGCGACCGGCTCATCGGATTCGAGATAAATGGCGTGCAGGTTCAGGCGCTTTGGCCCGGGGATCAGGCTCAGCGCCAGCTCCAGATCCGCACGCAGTTCGGTGGCGTTGCGCGCTTTGCCAGGATAGTTACCCGTGGCCTGAATACCCCCCGTCAGGGAACCGCCCGGGTTCTCGAAACCGGCGACATCATCACCCTGCCAGCAGTGCATGGAGACGGGCAGACGATCGAGCTGGCGCAGCGCCTCTTCGACATCCACGCCGACGGCGGCGAAACGCTGTTTAGCCAGATCCCAGGCTTGTTCAAGTTGAGTGGTCATGCGCAAAGCTCCTTAGTCAGTCGTTTTTGCTGAAACTGCGCCCGGTAGCGGGCAATTTCATGGCAGGGATGGGGGGTGAAGGTGGTCAGGCTGTTATTCGCCGTCACCACCGAACGGAAATCGTCGACGTTGGACAGTTCGTCCAGGGTCATCAGCTGAATGCCGATATTGCCGAGCGTGGAGGCTTCAATCGGACCTGCCACCACGGTAATGCCGCATGCATCCGCGCAGAGCTGGTTCAGCAGTTGGTTCTGGCAGCCGCCGCCCACGATATGCAGTTGTGTGAACGGTTTGCCGCGAAGGTCAGCCAGCTCGCTCAGGATGTCGGCATACAGCAGGGCGAGACTGTCAAAAATGCAGCGTGCCAGCTCGGCGGGGCGGGAAGGTACCGGCTGCCCCGCTTCAAAACAGGCGGCCTGGATTTCGGCGCTCATGTGCGCCGGGTTGATAAAGCGGTCATCGTTCGGGTTAATCAGGAAGGTACAGGCCTTCAGCGTTTCGGTTTCGGCGATAAGCTCGGGCAGGTCGGTGATGTTCTGCTCTTTCAGCACCCGCTGGAGCAGCCACAGGCCCATGATGTTCTTCAGCACCCGGTAGCGCCCTTCGGCACCGCCTTCGTTGGTGATGTTCGCGGCCAGCGCGGCATCGCTGGTGTAGGGCGTTTTGCTCTCAAAGCCCATCAGCGACCAGGTGCCGGATGAGAGGTAGGCCGCATCTTTGCCGGCGAGCGGCGAGGCAATGACCGCGCTCGCGGTGTCGTGGCTGGCGACGGCGACAACGGGGATTTTATTCCCCTGCGGGCAAAGCCAGTGGCCGATCACATTGCCCGGATGGGTTGGCGCGCCAAACCAGGACGGCGAGGCGCCCGTCCAGGCCAGCAGATGTTCATCCCAGTTATCGGTGTTGATGTTGACCAACTGCGTGGTGGTGGCGTTGGTGTATTCCCAGTTCATGTTGCCGGTCAGACGGTAGCTTAAGTAGTCCGGGATCAGCAGCGCATGCGCCACCTTTTCGACCAGCTCTGGCTGTTGCTCAACCAGCGCGCGCAGCTGATACAGCGTGTTAAACGGCAGAAACTGAATGCCGCTGCGACCATAGATGTTCTCCTTGCCAAGCTGGGCGATGGCGTGCGCCATTAGCCCATCGGTGCGGCTGTCGCGGTAGGAGACGGGCAGGCCGACGCGTTCGCCGTGACGGTCCAGCAGTACGTAATCCACACCCCAGGTATCAATGCCGATACTGTCGATGCGAATACCGTCTTCGCAGACGTTGTGAAGTCCGGTGCGGATCTCTGCTTCCAGGGCGTCGATATCCCAGGTAACAAAACCGTCCTGTTTTTGCAGACAATTGGCGAAACGGTGCATTTCGCGAAGCGTAAGGGTGTGCAGGTCGCAGTCCCAGGTGGCGAGCATTACACGGCCGCTGGATGCGCCTAAATCGACAGCCACACAATGGCGAAAAGTCATGGTCGGGTCCTTTCTTAAGTCATTAGCGAGGAGTGTAAGAAAGGGAAGAAATAGCCACCTTCTCGCCACTGACAGCCCAAATCTCGCGCTGGCAAGAAAGCAAAGATGAACGTGAGGGAGTTCACAGTTTCCAGTAATGGCGGGGTTTGCAGGCAGTGTGACGCTGACCGCATTTCCCGATCTTTCCGCCTGTTTCTTGAAAAACCGACAGCTTTTGCGCGGTTTGCTGTCAAAAATTTAAGGTGAGCGTGAAAGGCCTTAATTACTATTTTGAGAACTTTTCTCATTGGTGGGGGCCGTTATGACCGTACTGCACAGCGTCGATTTTTTTCCTACGGGGGCTTCGCCGGTCGCGATTGAGCCACGGCTGCCTCAGGCTGCGTTCCCGGAGCATCATCATGATTTTCATGAAATTGTGATTGTTGAGCACGGAACGGGCATCCACGTGTTTAACGGTCAGCCGTATACCATCAGCGGCGGTACGGTGTGCTTCGTGCGCGATCACGACAGGCACCTGTATGAACATACCGACAACCTGTGCCTGACCAATGTGCTCTATCGTTCTCCGGATGCGTTCCAGTTTCTTTCCGGGCTGAATCAGCTGTTGCCGCAGGAGAAGGACGGCCATTATCCGTCGCACTGGCGGGTGAATCAGTCCACGTTGCAGCAGGTGCGTCAGCTGGTGAGCCAGATGGAGCAGAGCGAGGATGGACAGGAGACGCACGCCATTGCTACCCGCGAGCTGCTGTTTATGCAGCTGCTGGTGCTGCTGCGGCGCAGCAGCCTGGTGGAAGGGCTGGAAAATAACGACGCGCGCCTGAATCAGCTGATGGCATGGCTGGAAGATCATTTCGCCGAAGATGTCTGCTGGGAAACGCTGGCGGATGACTTTTCGCTCTCGCTGCGCACGCTGCATCGTCAGCTCAAGCAGCATACCGGCCTGACGCCGCAGCGTTACCTTAACCGTCTGCGCCTGATCAAAGCGCGTCACCTTTTACGTCATACCGACGAAAGCGTCACCGATATCGCCTATCGCTGCGGTTTCGGCGACAGTAACCACTTTTCGACGCTGTTTCGCCGGGAGTTTAGCTGGTCGCCGCGCGATATTCGTCAGGGGAAAGACGCGTTGCTTCAGTAACGCGAGGGCAGTCACCGTTTTTTTGCTGCAAAAAGGCTAATAATGTCCGGTTATTCGCCGTAGAGGTTGTGGTGTGGCTGCTCAGCTCATTCTTCGCAAAGATGATTTTTTTGCCTCCGCGAGTCAGGCCGTCGCGGTGGCCGACCGCTACCCGCAAAACGTCTTCGCCGAGCACACCCACGAGTTTTGCGAGCTGGTGCTGGTGTGGCGGGGCAATGGCCTGCACGTCCTCAACGACCGTCCCTACCGCATCACGCGCGGAGACCTGTTCTACATCCGCGCTGAAGACAAACACTCCTACGCCTCGGTTAACGATCTGGTGTTGCAGAACGTCATCTATTGCCCCGACAGACTTAAACTGAATGTCGACTGGGCGGGCAATATCCCCGGTTTTCATGATGCCAGAGGCGAACCGCACTGGCGCTTAAGCAGCAACGGCATGGCTCAGGTGCGCCAGACGATTTCCCAGCTGGAGCAGGAGAGCCAGAAGAGCGATCCGGCGGCTAACCAGATGTCGGAGCTGCTTTTTGCCCAGCTGGTGATGACCCTGAAGCGCCATCGTTACGCTACGGATAATCCCTCTGCCACCATGCAGGAAGCGCTGCTGGATAAGCTCATCACCCGGCTTGCGGGCAGTCTGAACAAGAGTTTCGTGCTGGAAAAATTCTGCGAGCAGGAGCAGTGCAGCGAGCGCGCGCTGCGCCAGCAGTTCCGCACCCAGACGGGGATGACGGTAAACCACTATTTGCGCCAGCTGCGCATCTGCCACGCCCAGTACCTGTTACAGCATACGGAGCTGATGGTGAGTGAAGTGGCGATGCGCTGCGGCTTTGAGGACAGTAACTACTTTTCGGTGGTGTTTAACCGTGAGGTGGGGATGACGCCGGTTCAGTGGCGTCATCGCAGTCGAAAGGCAGCGTAATCAGTTCGCCATGCCGAGGCCGACGATATTGGCCGCAATGATAATCACCACGCAGCCCAGGCTCAGCACGCCAACCGGACGACGCCCGGCATTGTTCCACTCTTTCAGCACCAGCCCAACCAGCCCGCCGCACAGCACGTAGAAGCTCATGTGCAGCATCCAGCTCATGTAGTCATACTGCGCCGGAATACTGGCGTGACCCCAGGCGTAGAAGAAGAATTGCAGATACCACATCAGGCCGCCAAGGGCGGAGAGCAGGACGTTGGTGACGATCAGCGGTTTTGCCAGCGAGAAGTCGGCTTTTACCGACAGGTTGTTCACTTTTGCCAGACGAATAAAGCAGAAGCCGAGGTTTACCAGCGCGCCGCCGCCCATGATCACCACGTAGCTTGGCAGGGCAGCGTACAGCGGATCGACGCCCAGCGCCGCAGCGGCGTCGTGCATCGGTTTGGCGGCATTCATGGCGAACGACATGCCCGCCGAGAAGACGCCGCACATCACCGCCAGCAGCAGCCCTTTCTTCAGGTTGAACTCTTCGGCTTTGATGCCCATCTTGCGTTCTTTCAGCTGGCCCGCGCGGGTGACGATGCCCACGCCGATCACCGCCACCAGCACGCCCAGCAGGGTCATTCGCCCTCCCTGGGTGTTGATCAGCACATCGAAGTTGCCGTTGAGGATTGGCGTCATCAGGGTGCCAACAATCAACGTTATGCCAATCGCGATGCCAATCCCCATCGACATGCCGAGGTAGCGCATGGTGAGGCCGTAGTTGATATTACCGATGCCCCACATCGCGCCGAACAGGAATACTGGCAGCAGGGTGGAGGCGTTGAAGGAGGAGAAGTAGCCCCAGAAATCGGGCAGCAGCATGGCGCTGATTGTCCAGGGCAAAATCAGCCAGGACACGGTACCGCCAACGGACCACATGGTTTCCCATGACCAGCCTTTCACCTTTTTAAACGGGGCATAAAAACAGGCTGCACTGGCCGCGCCTATCAAATGCCAGAAGATACCCATCGTAATCGCATGATTCATTTTTACATCCTCATCGTTTTTATAGCCGGAGGCTTCCCGCCGACTTGATGAGTGTAAAAATGAGGCGGTTTGGGAACCTTCAGAAGGTTGCCGCACTTTTGTTCAGGATGGCAATCAGCACGTTAACCGCGTGAGCAGACTCACAATTTTGTCATTTATCAAAAACCGAATAACCTTATAAAAACTACGGCATTGATAATCATTTTCAATATCATTTAATTAACTATAATGAACCAACTGCTTACGCGGCATTAACAGCTGTGCCGCCCGACAATAATGGAGAGGATTATGAGTTATACACTGCCATCCCTGCCGTATGCCTACGACGCACTGGAACCGCATTTCGACAAGCAGACGATGGAAATCCATCACACTAAACACCACCAGACCTATGTGAACAACGCGAATGCTGCGCTGGAAAGCCTGCCAGAGTTCGCTAATCTGCCTGTTGAAGAGCTGATCACCAAACTGGACCAGCTGCCGGCAGACAAGAAAACCGTGCTGCGCAACAACGCGGGCGGTCACGCTAACCACAGCCTGTTCTGGAAAGGCCTGAAAACCGGCACCACCCTTCAGGGCGACCTGAAAGCGGCTATCGAGCGTGACTTCGGTTCCGTTGACAACTTCAAAGCGGAATTCGAAAAAGCCGCTGCAACCCGTTTCGGCTCTGGCTGGGCGTGGCTGGTCCTGAAAGGTGACAAACTGGCGGTCGTTTCTACCGCTAACCAGGATTCCCCGCTTATGGGTGAAGCTATCTCTGGCGCATCCGGCTTCCCAATTCTGGGTCTGGACGTGTGGGAACACGCTTACTACCTGAAGTTCCAGAACCGTCGCCCTGACTACATCAAAGCCTTCTGGGATGTAGTGAACTGGGACGAAGCAGCAGCGCGTTTCGCCGCTAAAAAATAAGGTTGCATTGACGCCTGTGAGAAGCGAGTCTGATGACTCGCTTTTTTTGTATCTGAAGGAGTGGAGATGCATTACCCGGTGAATGTGTTTACAGGCAAGGTAAGGGAGTACGAAGGCAGCCGCCCGAGTGCCATCGCCAAAGTGCAGGTCGACGGTGAGCTGACGTTGACCGATCTCGGGCTTGCGGGTGACCAGCAGGCTGAAAAGAAAATCCACGGCGGGCCCGATCGCGCGCTGTGCCACTATCCGCGCGAGCACTATCAGCACTGGAAAACCGAATTTCCTGAACAGGCTGACCTCTTCGTCGCCCCCGCGTTTGGCGAAAATCTCTCAACGGAGGGGCTGACGGAGAAGAACGTCTTTATCGGCGATATTTACCGCTGGGGCGATGCTTTGATTCAGGTCACCCAGCCGCGCTCACCGTGCTTTAAGCTTAATTACCATTTCGGCATTCAGGATATGTCGGCCCAGTTGCAAAACGCGGGTAAAACCGGCTGGCTGTATCGCGTTGTGCAGGCGGGACAGGTTTCGGCGGATGCGCCGCTTGAGCTGGCTTCGCGTTTGAGTGAGGTGTCGGTGTACGAGGCCTGCGCAATTGCCTGGCATATGCCGTTTGATGACGATCAGTATCACCGTCTGCTGTCAGCGGCGGGATTATCCACCAGCTGGACCAGAACGATGCAGAAGCGGCGGATAAGCGGCAAGATCGAGAGCAGTTCGCGGAGATTATGGGGGAAATAGTTCCCGCAGAAAGTAGGCCGGGTAAGGCGAAGCCGCCACCCGGCACATACGGTTACGAACGCTTATACAGCGGCAGCCACAGCGTTAACCTGAGCCCGCCCAGCGGGCTGTCATCGGCTTTCACCCAGCCACGGTGCTGTTGCATGGCGGTTTCAACAATCGCCAGACCCAGTCCCGTACCGCCAGATTCACGGTCGCGTGCCTCGTCGGTACGGTAGAACGGACGGAAAATCTGCTCGCGATCTTCCGGGCTGACGCCAGGACCGTCGTCGTCGACAATGACGGTTATCCCGTCTTTATCCACCGAGAACGCCACCTCAATCTTCGTGTGCGAGTAGCGCAGGGCGTTACGCACGATATTCTCCAGCGCGCTTTCCAGCGTGTTGGGGTTACCGTAGAGCGGCCACGGGCCCGGCGGGAAGTTGACGGTGAAGGATTTGCCCATCTGCTCCGCTTCAAACGCCGCGTTGTCCAGCACCTCATGCCACAGATGATTGGCTTTCACCGTTTCGCTCACCAGCGCGTTTTTCTGCTGATTGCGCGACATGACCAGCAGATCGTTGATCATGCTGTCCAGACGATGCGCTTCGGTTTCGATGCGCTCCAGCTCTTTGCTTTCTCCGCTGCGGCGACGCAGCAGGGCGGTACCCAGCTGTAAGCGCGTGAGCGGGGTACGCAGTTCGTGCGAGATATCCGACAGCAGGCGCTGCTGGGCCGTCATCATGCGATCGAGCGCGCTCACCATCTGGTTAAAACTGGTCCCGGCGGCCAGGAACTCCTGCGGCCCGGATTCCAGCTCCGGATGCTGCCTCAGGTTGCCCTGCGCCACTTCGTCCGCCGCATTTTTCAGCTTACGCGCCGGTTTCGCCAGGCTCCACGCCAGCCATAACAGCAGCGGGGAACTGACCAGCATCGTGACAATCAACAGCAAAAGCGGACGGTCAAACAGCAGGTTGATGAAGTCGGACTGGGAACTGCTCGCAGGGCGAATCAGGTAGAGCTGATAATTGTCTTCCCCGTCCCGAACCGAGAAAGGACCAACCATCTCTACCCGACCATATTTCTTTTTCTGTGGGTGATCGGCGTTATCCGCCTGGCCAATAAAGTTGCGGATAATCTGCATTTCATTGCGATCGGCCCCAATCACGCGGCCTTCACTGGTGACCAGTAAAAGACGTTGTCCGGGGGGCGCCCACTTGTCGATAGCGCGAAACAACCTGCGCCACCACATTAAATCGTTCGGCGGATCGTTTGCCAGCTCCGCTTCCACGTGCTGCTCGATCATCACGCCCTGACGTTGCTCGCTGTCGAGTAGCTCCGTCATCTGGCGTGAGTCGAGTTTTGGCAACATCAAAACGAGCATTAAAACCAGTGCCAGCGTCAGCCAGAAGATGGCGAAGATGCGGGCGGTTAAGCTGCCTATCATGAAGCGGAAACCATCAGATAACCGCGACCACGCAGGGTTTTGAACCAGGGATGACCGTCTTTACGCTCCGGCAGCTTACGGCGCAGGTTCGAGATATGCATGTCGATGGCGCGGTCAAACGGGGTGAGGCGTTTGCCCAGCACTTCCTGGCTTAAGTGTTCACGCGACACCACCTGGCCGAGATGCTGCGCCAGCAGATACAGCAGGGTGAACTCGGTGCCGGTTAGCTCCAGCGTTTCACCGTCGAAGCTCGCTTCCTGGCGGCCCGGGTTCAGGCTCAGGGAGTCCACTTCCAGCGTAGGTGAGCTGTTGTCGGTATTCTGCTGCTGCTCGCTCCAGTGAGAGCGGCGCAGGATCGCGCGAATACGGGCCACCAGTTCACGGTCGTTGAACGGCTTAGGTAAATAGTCATCCGCACCCAGCTCAAGGCCGAGTACGCGGTCAAGCTCGCTGCCGCGTGCGGTCAGCATAATGACGGGGGTCTGGTGTGTCTGGCGAAGCTCTTTCAACGTATCAATACCGTTTTTCTTCGGCATCATGACGTCGAGCAAAAGTAAATCGATGCTGTCGTCAAGGAGACTCAGCGCCTGCTCGCCATCATGGGCAACCAGGACGTTGAAACCTTCCATGTCGAGCAACTCCTTTAAAAGAGATGTGAGCTCTCGGTCATCATCAACTAACAGGATTTTATTCATTGTTTAAATACCTCCGAGGCAGAAATTACGACATCAAGGCTATCTAATCCATGACTTTACGTTGTTTTACACCCCCTGACGCATGTTTGCAGCCTGAATCGTAGACTGTCTCTCGTTGAATCGCGACACGAAAGATTTTGGGAGCAAGTGATGCGCAAAGTTACCGCTGCCGTCATGGCCTCAACGCTGGCCTTCAGTGCGTTTAGCCAGGCTGCTGTAGCTATCATCAGCGATAACGGTTCCTCAGCAGAGGGCGCAACGCAGCACAGCAGCCAAAGCCATATGTTTGACGGCATAAGTTTAACCGAACATCAGCGTCAACAGATGAGAGATCTGATGCAGAGGGCAAGACACGACCAGCCCCCTGTTAATGTTAGCGAAATGGAGACAATGCATCGCCTTGTCACCGCAGAAAATTTTGACGAAAGCGCTGTACGCGCTCAGGCCGAAAAAATG
The DNA here is from genome assembly GCF_004136805.1 of Enterobacter cloacae complex sp. GF14B. Lineage (NCBI taxonomy): Bacteria > Pseudomonadati > Pseudomonadota > Gammaproteobacteria > Enterobacterales > Enterobacteriaceae > Enterobacter > Enterobacter cloacae complex sp. GF14B. The sequence continues at coordinate 29,275 of NZ_QFRV01000038.1, read as the reverse complement.
GCGCAGGAACAGGTTGCCCGCCAGGTAGAGATGGCGAAGGTTCGCAACCAGATGTTCCACCTGCTAACGCCCGAGCAGCAAGCGGTTTTGAATACCAAACATCAGCAACGTATGAACCAGTTGCGTGAGGTTGCACGGATGCAGCGAAGCTCAGATATGACGCTTTTCAGTAGCAATAGCAGTACCCGTAGTAACCAGTAAACCCTGTTTTCCTTGCCATAGACACCATCCCTGTCTTCCCCCACATGATGTGGGGGTTTTTTTTGCCCATCGTTCCGGTTTGTTAACGCTTTATTCATCCTTTCACTCCACCACCATCCGTTATACTAGCGCCATGGCATGACAGGAGTGTTTATGAATCAATCCTATGGACGGCTGGTAAGCCGGGCCGCAATAGCCGCGACGGTGATGGCGTCGTGTTTACTGATCATTAAAATTTTCGCGTGGTGGTACACCGGATCGGTCAGTATTCTGGCGGCGCTGGTGGACTCACTGGTGGATATTGCCGCCTCGCTGACCAACCTGCTGGTGGTGCGCTACTCGCTGCAACCGGCGGATGAAGAGCATACGTTTGGCCACGGCAAAGCGGAATCGCTGGCCGCGCTGGCACAAAGCATGTTTATTTCGGGCTCTGCGCTTTTCCTGTTTTTGACAGGCATTCAGCATCTTGTTTCGCCGTCACCGATGAACGATCCGGGCGTTGGCGTGGTCGTAACGGTAGTTGCACTTATAAGCACACTTGTTCTTGTAACGTTCCAGCGCTGGGTTGTACGCAAAACACAAAGCCAGGCTGTACGGGCCGATATGCTTCATTATCAGTCTGATGTTATGATGAATGGGGCTATTCTTATTGCGCTTGGTCTGGCCTGGTATGGCTGGCATCGGGCCGATGCGTTGTTTGCGTTAGGGATAGGGATCTATATTTTATACAGCGCCTTGCGGATGGGGTATGACGCGGTACAGTCGCTTCTTGACCGTGCGCTTCCGGATGCAGAACGTGATGAAATTTATGCCATCGTGACCAACTGGCCCGGCGTCAGTGGTGCTCACGATCTTCGTACGCGGCAGTCAGGGCCGACCCGCTTTATTCAGATTCATTTGGAAATGGAAGACAACCTGCCACTGGTTCAGGCGCATATGGTCGCTGAACAGGTGGAGCAGGCGATTTTGCAGCGTTTCCCTGGGTCAGACGTCATTATTCACCAGGACCCATGCTCTGTCGTACCCAGGGCGTTTTGAGCTTTCGTAATTCGTTGTAAAAAAGTGAGCCAGAGCAGCATTTTGTGGATAAATTACCACCATATGGCCTGACCTGAATCAATTCAGCTGGAAGGGATTGATATACTATTTGCAGTATTCGACGGTTGAACAGTTTCTTCCGGCAGCAGATTTCAATTTTGCATTCCTAAGTTCAGAGGTAGTCATGATTAAGAAAATCGGTGTGTTGACAAGCGGCGGTGATGCGCCGGGCATGAACGCGGCAATCCGTGGGGTTGTCCGTGCAGCGCTGACGGAAGGTCTGGAAGTTTTTGGTATCTATGACGGTTACCTGGGTCTGTATGAAGACCGCATGGTTCAGCTCGACCGCTACAGCGTGTCTGACATGATCAACCGTGGCGGTACTTTCCTCGGTTCTGCACGCTTCCCGGAATTCCGTGACGAACACATCCGTGAAGTGGCTATCGAAAACATGAAAAAACGGGGTCTGGATGCGCTGGTGGTTATCGGCGGCGACGGCTCCTACATGGGTGCAAAACGTCTGACTGAAATGGGCTTCCCGTGCATCGGCCTGCCTGGCACCATCGACAACGACATTAAAGGCACCGACTACACCATCGGTTACTTCACCGCGCTGGGTACCGTTGTGGAAGCGATTGACCGCCTGCGTGACACCTCTTCCTCTCACCAGCGTATTTCCATTGTTGAAGTGATGGGCCGTTACTGCGGTGACCTGACTCTGGCAGCGGCAATTGCCGGTGGCTGTGAGTTCGTGGTGGTGCCGGAAGTGGAATTTAGCCGTGAAGATCTGGTCGCTGAAATCAAAGCCGGTATCGCGAAAGGTAAGAAACACGCCATCGTTGCTATCACCGAGCACATCTGTGACGTTGACGAGCTGGCGAAGTACATCGAAACCGAAACCAAACGCGAAACCCGCGCGACCGTTCTGGGTCACATTCAGCGTGGTGGTTCCCCAGGCCCGTACGACCGTATCCTGGCGTCCCGCATGGGCGCGTACGCGATCGAGCTACTGCTTCAGGGACACGGCGGCCGCTGCGTCGGTATCCAGAACGAGAAACTGGTTCACCATGACATCATCGATGCCATTGAAAACATGAAGCGTCCGTTCAAAGGTGACTGGCTGGACTGCGCGAAAAAACTGTACTGATTGGCTCTGTTGCCCGGTGGCGGCAAGGTAAATGCAAAACGGTAACCCTTGGGTTACCGTTTTTTATGGTTGCTCCCTCTCCTGTGGGAGAGGGTTGGGGTGAGGGCATCAGTCCGCTCATTCACTTTTTTTATTCCTCCACGTTATAGCCAATCTTTTTTTATTCTTTAATCATCGGTTAGCTTTCTGGCACGCTGCATTCATCAAAACACTACACAAGAGAGCTGGGCGATGAATAAATGGGGCGTGGGGTTAACATTATTGCTGGCATCAACCAGCGTTCTGGCAAAGGACATTCAGTTACTGAATGTGTCGTACGATCCGACGCGTGAACTGTACGACCAGTACAACAAAGCTTTCGCGGCGCACTGGAAACAGGAAACCGGCGATAACGTGGTGGTTCGCCAGTCTCACGGCGGTTCCGGTAAGCAGGCGACATCGGTGATCAACGGTATCGAAGCCGACGTGGTGACCCTGGCGCTGGCTTATGACGTGGATGCGATCGCGGAGCGTGGCCGTATCGACAAAAACTGGATCAAGCGCCTGCCGGACAACTCTGCGCCATACACCTCGACCATCGTCTTCCTGGTGCGCAAAGGCAACCCGAAACAGATTAAAGACTGGAACGACCTGATTAAGCCTGGCGTGTCTGTCATTACCCCGAACCCGAAAAGTTCCGGCGGCGCACGCTGGAACTACCTGGCGGCCTGGGGCTACGCGCTGCACCACAACAACGGCGATCAGGCCAAAGCACAGGACTTCGTCAAAGCACTGTTTAAAAACGTCGAAGTGCTGGACTCCGGCGCGCGCGGCGCAACCAACACCTTCGTCGAGCGCGGCATCGGCGACGTGCTGATCGCCTGGGAAAACGAAGCCCTGCTGGCGACCAACGAGCTGGGTAAAGACAAGTTCGAGATCGTCACCCCGAGCGAATCCATCCTCGCTGAGCCGACCGTCTCCGTCGTCGATAAGGTTGTTGATAAGAAGGGCACCAAAGCGGTGGCGGAAGCCTACCTGAAGTACCTCTACTCACCGGAAGGGCAGGAAATTGCGGCGAAAAACTTCTACCGCCCACGCGATGAGGCCGTCGCGAAGAAATACGAAAACGCCTTCCCGAAACTGAAGCTGTTTACTATCGATGATGTTTTTGGCGGCTGGACCAAAGCGCAGAAAGAGCACTTCTCTAACGGCGGCACCTTCGACCAGATCAGCAAGCGCTAAGCGTTTTACAAAGAACGACACGGTAACCCGGTGTGAGAAATCCGCCGGGTTTTTTATTTGGTCATCATTTTGCGTTACTCTTTTGCCTCTATTGAAAACAGGGAACGCGTTGTGAAAAAAATTATCTTACTGATTCTGATCGTTATCGCCCTTGCCGCAGGCGGCGTGTACTGGATGAAAGCGGGTAATCCGAATGCGTTGCGTCATATCGTTCTCGACCAGTGTGTGCCCAACCAGCTGCATAACCGTAACCCGGCACCGTGCGCGCAGGTGAAGCCAGATGCGGGCTACGTGGTGTTCAAAGACCGCAACGGACCGCTGCAATACCTGCTGATGCCCACGTACCGTATCAACGGCACTGAAAGCCCGCTGCTGACAGAGCCGCAGACACCGAATTTCTTCTGGCTGGCATGGCAGTCTCGTCATTTTATGAGCATGAAACGAGGGGCCGACGTGCCTGACAGCGCCGTTTCGCTAACCATCAACTCCCCGACCGGGCGCACGCAAAACCATTTTCATATCCACATCTCCTGTCTGCGCCCAGACGTGCGCGAGAAGCTGAACGCGTCGCAGGGGCAAATCAGCACCCAGTGGTTACCGCTTCCGGGCGGGCTGGAAGGGCATGAATACCTTGCCCGTCGGGTGACGGAGAACGAACTGGTGCAGCGCAGCCCGTTTATGATGCTGGCGGAAGAGCTGCCAGAAGCGCGCGACCATATGGGACGCTTCGCGCTGGCGATGGCGCAGCAGTCAGACGGCTCGTTTGTATTGCTGGCGACAGAGCGTAATTTGCTTACCTTTAACCGCGCGTCAGCTGAGGAATTGCAGGATCATCAATGCGATATCCTGAAGTGACCCCACCATAAATAGCGTTTACTCGCCCTGCCTGTCGCCGTAGACTTGCTGAAAAATTCTACAGGAGACAGGTATGTCGCTCTGGTTAACGCATCCTCTGCTGCTTCCCTCGCTGATCGTCGGCGTCACCATCGTGCTGTGGGCGACGTCGCTGTTGCCCGAATTTATCACCGCGCTGCTGTTTTTCACGGCGGCGATGACCGCCAGAATCGCCCCGCCGGAAGTGATCTTCGGCGGCTTCGCCTCGTCTGCCTTCTGGCTGGTGTTCAGCGGCTTTGTGCTGGGTGTGGCGATTCGGAAAACCGGCCTGGCGGACAGGGCCGCCCGGGCGCTGTCGGCAAAGCTTACCGACTCCTGGGTGCTGATGGTGGCAAGCGTTGTGCTACTGAGCTATGCCCTGGCATTCGTGATGCCGTCGAACATGGGACGTATTGCGCTGCTGATGCCGATTGTCGCCGCGATGGCGAAGCGGGCCGGCATTCCTGATGGCTCGCGGCCTGGTTTGGCCTGGCGCTGGCGGTCGGGTTTGGCACCTTCCAGCTCTCGGCCACTATTTTGCCCGCCAACGTGCCCAACCTGGTGATGAGCGGCGCGGCGGAAGGCTCATACGGCATCCACCTGAACTATGTTCCGTATCTGCTGCTGCACACCCCGGTGCTGGGTATTCTCAAAGGCCTGATTCTGATTGGCCTGATCTGCTGGCTGTTCCCCGGCAACCCGAAACCGGCGAAGGATCTCGCGCCATCGGAACCGATGGGGCGTGACGAAAAACGGCTCGCCTGGCTGCTGGCGGTGGTGTTGACGATGTGGGTGACGGAGAGCTGGCACGGCGTGGGCCCAGCGTGGACAGGGCTGGCGGCCTCGGTCGTCGTTATGCTGCCGCGTATAGGTTTTATCACCGGGGAGGAGTTCTCGGCGGGGGTGAATATGCGCACCTGTATTTACGTCGCGGGTATACTCGGGCTGGCCATTACGGTGACGCAGACCGGTATCGGTGCGGCCGTAGGCGAGGCGTTGCTCCATATCATGCCGCTGGATGCAGATCGCCCGTTTACCAGCTTCCTGGCGCTGACGGGGATCACCACGGCGCTCAACTTCATTATGACCGCCAATGGCGTTCCGGCGCTGTACACCACGCTGGCGCAGAGCTTCTCGGACGCGACCGGCTTCCCGCTGCTGTCGGTGATCATGATCCAGGTGCTGGGGTATTCCACACCGCTGCTGCCGTATCAGGCGTCGCCAATTGTGGTGGCGATGGGCTTAGGGAAAGTGCCTGCGAAGGCGGGGATGCTGCTCTGCCTGGCGCTGGCGATTGCGACGTATCTGGTGCTGCTGCCGCTGGATTATTTGTGGTTTAGCGTATTAGGACGTTTGTAGTGGTTTTGTAGGGCGGGTTAGCGAAGCGCCACCCGCCCCAAAGGCAATTACGCCTGCTTAGCCGCTTCTGCCGCTTTAACGATCACCGCGAAAGCGTCTGCTTTCAGGGATGCGCCGCCCACCAGCGCGCCATCGATGTCTGGCTGGGTGAACAGCTCAGCTGCGTTTGATGCGTTAACGGAACCGCCGTACTGGATGATGACCTGCTCCGCCACTTTCGCGTCTGCTTTTGCAATGTGGTCACGAATGAACTTGTGCACCGCCTGTGCCTGCGCAGGGGTTGCAGATTTGCCTGTACCGATCGCCCAGACTGGCTCGTAAGCGATAACCGCGCCTTCGAACGCTGCCGCGCCCTGGGTTTTCAGCACAGCGTCGATCTGACGTGCGCACACTTCTTCGGTTTTACCCGCTTCGTTTTCTGCCTCGGTTTCACCGATGCACAGAACCGGGATCAGACCCTGCTCTTTCAGCACAGCGAATTTCTTCGCGATGAACTCGTCAGATTCTTTGTGGTAGGTGCGACGCTCAGAGTGGCCGATGATGATGTATTTCGCGCCGATGTCTTTCAGCATTTCAGCGGAGGTTTCACCGGTAAACGCGCCAGACAGGTTAACGTCAACGTTCTGCGCGCCCAGAATGATGTGGCTGCCGTCAGCGGCACGTTTAGCCAGATCCAGGTACATATCCGGCGGAGCGATAGCAACCGCGCAGCCGGTCACGCCAGCCAGCTCTTTACGCAGGTTAGCAACCAGTTCGTTTACCATGTGGCGGCTGCCGTTCAGTTTCCAGTTACCCATCACTAAAGGATGTCGCATTTCAATTCTCCACGCTCAATAAGCGAATTAAGGAATATGGCCACCCTTAAGGGCAGCATGGTCTGTGAATCAGTATAGAGATTTTCCCTCGAAAGGCTTTGCTTTTTGTCATTAATTCGCCCCCTCGAGTGCGTCTGATAGGGCCAGCTTAATCGGTTCAACCGCGAAGGTCAGCCCCTTTTCGCCGTTATCTGCGACGACATAGCGAACGGCACCTTCCGTATCGGCGTAATAGCGTTTGTTTTTCCCCGCGGTAAGAAGTTTTTGCAGCTTTTGCTGGCTTTGTGCTTTCGTGAAGGTGGGGGTAAAGGCGCGCAGAATAGCGCTCATGTACTCCAGCGCTTTCGCTTTCGCCGCTTTCTGCTCTGGCCCCTGAATCGGCAGCCAGGTGATCTGCATGCTTTTGATTTTTAACGTTCCGCGCTCAAGGGCGGTAGAGGCATACAGATTCTCGTTAATTTTGCTGGCCGCGCGGGTCAGGGTCGGCGTATCGCGGGCGCTGTCAATCGCTCGGAACTCTCCCAACGGAAGTGAGGGATTTTCTTTGTTGAAGGCTTCGCGGAACTGGCTGATAGATTGATCGAAAGAGGGAGCGCCCGCCAGAAGATAGGGGGCGGTGACCGGGGAAGCCGTTTCCGTGGCGTACAGGGAAAAACTGGCGCTCAGCATCGCTAAACACAAATAAAGAGAGTGTGCCGAACTTTTCATCAACATTGCCCCTGGCCGTCATTGCCCATGATTAAAACGATATCTGGTCGGCTTGTCAAAAGGTCACAACTCCAGGGTAAAATGCGGGCTAAACAATAATAAGGAACCTTACATGACCATACAGCAGTGGCTGTTTTCATTCAAAGGGCGTATTGGGCGCCGTGACTTCTGGATCTGGATTGCAACGTGGGTTGTCGCCATGCTGCTTCTGTTTTTTGTTGCCTACAACGCATGGCTGAGCACGCAAACCGCGGCATTTGCGCTGGTCTGTTTACTGTGGCCAACCGCCGCCGTGGTGGTGAAACGTCTGCACGATCGTGGCCGCTCCGGCGCATGGGCTTTCCTGATTATTCTGGCGTGGATGCTGGTGGCGGGGAACTGGTCATTGCTGCCCTCAATCCTCCCATGGGTGGTGGGCAGACTGCTGCCGACGGTTATCTTTGTAATGATGGTTGTCGAACTGGGCGCGTTTATCGGCACCCAGAGCGAGAACAAATATGGAAAAGATACCCTTGAGGTGAAGTACCGCTGATCACCAGTAGTGTTCAGCGGTCATGTGGCCCGGCCGGCGGCGAAGGTGCTTCGTCATCTGTCGGGTATCTTTCAGCAGCTGCTGCGTATCGCGTACCATCTGCGGGTTACCGCACAGCATCACATGGCTGGTTTCGGTATTCATCGGTAAACCCACCGCCTCTTCCAGCGCGCCGCTTTCAATCAACGCCGGAACGCGACCGGTTAACGAGCCAGCTGCGGTTTCGCGGCTGACCACCGTCTGAATTTTTAACTTTCCGCCATATCGCTGTTCCAGCGCCTGCATCTGCGGCAAATAGCTCAGGTCTGCGGCGTAGCGCGCGGCGTGAACCAGCACGATATTTTTAAAGCGCTCCAGATCTTTGCCGTATTGCAGAATGGAAAGATACGGGCCGATGGCCGTGCCGGTCGCCAGCATCCAGAGCGTATCACAGTCGGGGATTTCATCCAGCACGAAGAACCCCGCCGCGTCGGAGACAATCTGCACTTCATCGCCTGGCTTCAGCGCAGCGAGGCGCGGGCTGAGCTTACCGTCCGGGACGGTGACCAGATAGAACTCAAGGTCCGGGTTATCAGGCGCATTAACGTAAGAGTAGGCGCGCTGTACGCGTTCACCGTCGATATCCAGCCCGAGTTTGGCAAACTGCCCGGCAGTAAACGGATGAACGGGAGCGTGCAGCGTGAGGCTAAATAGCGCATCGGTCCAGAACTGTACCTTTGTGACTTTACCTGTTACCCAGTCCGCCATGATCTTCTCCTGTGCTGTTTCTCTCTTCTATCTTCCGTACTTGTGGGAAACATTTCCAGCCCATTCGGGCCGGAAAGCTCTATCGATCAAACGGTTTTACAGAATGTGCGTCTGTACGTCCGGATCTTTACGATCGAGATAATGAATGGACTTAATGCGGCGAATAGTGCGGGATTTACCGCGGATCAGCAGGGTTTCAGTGGTGGCCATGTTGCCCTTGCGGGTGATGCCGTCCAGCAGATCGCCTTTGGTGATGCCGGTTGCGGAGAAGACCACGTTATCGCTGCGGGCCATCTCGTTTAGCGCGAGCACTTTATTGGCCTCGATGCCCATCGCCGCGCAGCGCGCCAGTTCGTCTGCACCAATGCGAAGGTTCTCGTCGCTGTCGCCTTTCACCTCATGGCGTGGCAGCAGACGCGCCTGCATATCGCCGTCCAGCGCGCGGATCACTGCCGCAGAGACCACACCCTCCGGCGCGCCGCCGATGCCGTAAAGCACGTCGACTTCGCTGTCAGGCATGCAGGTCAGAATAGAGGCGGCAACGTCGCCATCCGGAATAGCAAATACGCGCACGCCAAGCGTTTGCAGGTACGCGATGGTGGCGTCGTGGCGCGGTTTTGCCAGAATGGTCACGGTGAGTTCGCTGAGCGCTTTACCCAGCGCCGCAGCGATATTGCGCAGGTTGGCGTCCAGCGGCAGACTAAGGTCGATAGCGCCTTTAGCGCCAGGACCGACGATCAGCTTTTCCATGTACATATCGGGCGCGTTGAGGAAGCAGCCCTTATCGCCCACCGCCAGTACCGCCAGCGCGTTGGCCTGGCCCATCGCCGTCATGCGCGTGCCTTCGATCGGGTCGACCGCGATATCCACCGCATCGCCTTTGCCGGTCCCGACCTTTTCACCGATGTAGAGCATCGGCGCTTCGTCGATCTCGCCTTCACCGATGACGATAGTGCCGTCGATGTTAACCTGATTAAGCACAATGCGCATGGCGTGGACGGCTGCGCCGTCTGCGGTATTTTTGTCGCCACGGCCCAGCCACTTGTAGCCTGCGAGGGCGGCAGCTTCGGTGACGCGGGAAAACTCGATAGCAAGTTCACGTTTCATGAGGTACTCGTACAATCAAAAGGAATTGCACGAAGTTTATCACAGAGTGGGGAGGGGCGAGGGGACCGGTGCGGTTGGAGCCCCTCACCCTAACCCTCTCCCCAGGGGAGAGGGAATATAGGCTTACTCGTCGTGCTCTTCCCACGCCAGGGCACGTTTCACCGCTTTCTTCCAGCCGCTGTAGCGGTAGTTGCGCTCGGTGGTTTCGATGCCAGGACGGAATTCGCGTTCGATAACCGCTTTTTCCTGAAGCTCGTCGAGGTTTTGCCAGAAGCCAACCGCCAGACCTGCCAGATACGCCGCGCCCAGCGCCGTCACTTCTCGCACCTCAGGACGTTCAACGCGAGTGCCCAGAATGTCGGACTGGAACTGCATCAGAAAGTTGTTGGCTACTGCACCGCCGTCCACGCGCAGGGCGTGCAGACGAATGCCAGAGTCAGCCTGCATCGCTTCCAGCACGTCGCGCGTCTGGTAGGCGATGGATTCCAGCGTCGCGCGAATGATGTGGTTTGAGTTCACGCCGCGCGTCAGGCCGAAAATCGCGCCGCGGGCGTACGGATCCCAGTACGGTGCGCCCAGACCGGTGAACGCTGGCACCACGTACACGCCGTTGGTGTCTTTCACTTTGGTCGCGAAGTATTCGGAGTCAAACGCGTCGCTAATCAGCTTCATCTCGTCGCGCAGCCACTGAATGGAGGCACCCGCCATGAATACCGCGCCTTCCAGGGCATAGTTCACTTCGCCGCGCGGGCCGCAGGCGATGGTGGTCAGCAGACCGTTTTCTGATTTCACCGCTTTCTCGCCCGTGTTCATCAGCATAAAGCAGCCGGTGCCGTAGGTGTTCTTCGCCATCCCTTCTTTTACGCACAGCTGGCCGAACAGGGCTGCCTGCTGGTCACCGGCGATACCGGCGATAGGAATACGCGTGCCGCCTTTACCGCCAATGTTGGTCTGGCCGTACACTTCTGAAGATTTACGCACGTCTGGCAGCATCGCTCGCGGAATGTCCAGCGCGTCCAGCATCTTGTCATCCCACTCCAGAGTGTTGATGTTGAACAGCATGGTGCGCGAGGCGTTGGTGTAGTCGGTGACGTGAACGCGTCCCTGAGTCATCTTCCAGATAAGCCAGGTATCGACGGTACCGAAGAGCAGCTCGCCACGACGTGCGCGCTCGCGTGAACCTTCCACGTGGTCGAGGATCCACTTCACTTTGGTGCCGGAGAAATAGGGGTCAACCACCAGGCCGGTGGCGCTGCGCACGTACTCTTCCATCCCGTCGCGCTTCAGCTGTTCGCAGATCTCTGACGTACGGCGGCACTGCCAGACGATGGCGTTGTAGATGGGCTTACCGGTTTCGCGCTCCCAGACCACAGTCGTTTCACGCTGGTTGGTGATACCGATAGCGGCAATCTGGTCAGAACTGATGTCGGCTTTCGCCAGCACTTCCACCAGCGTGGAGCTTTGTGACGCCCAGATCTCCATCGGGTCGTGTTCAACCCAGCCTGGACGCGGATAAATTTGCTCAAATTCGCGTTGAGACACGCTGACAATGTTCGCGTCATGATCCATTACGACAGCGCGGGAGCTGGTAGTGCCCTGGTCGAGCGCAACGATATATTTTTTTTCGGTCATGGTATGTGTCCCGTAGTCAGATTACAGCGAAGCTTTTTGTTGTGTGGTGGAAGTTGTCTCTTTTTCCTCTTCCACACAGGTGTCGCACGGTAAGTGGCGACCAATTAATTTGCGATAGCCGAATGCGCCCAGCGCCGCCCCTACAATTGGCCCGAACAGCGGAACCAGGAAGTAAGGAATGTCTTTGCCGCCCGTGAAGGCGACATCGCCCCATCCCGCAAAGAAGGCGAAGGTTTTTGGACCCAGGTCACGCGCCGGATTCATCGCAAAACCGGTCAGCGGACCCATGGATGCGCCAATCACCGCAATCAGAAGGCCAATCAGAAGTGGTGCCAGCGGGCCGCGCGGAATGCCGTTTCCGTCGTCGCCCAGCGCCATAATGACGCCCATCAGAATAGCGGTAATCACCATTTCAACTGCGAACGCCTGCACAAAATTGATATGCGGATTCGGATACGTTGAGAAAATGCCTGCCAGATCCAGACTTTCGACACTGCCACGCACCATATGATGCGTCTGTTCGAAGTCGATGAAAAGATTGTAATAAAGCCCGTAAACTAACGCCGCTGCGCAAAAGGCGCCGGCAAATTGCGAAATGATGAAAGGAACAACTTTGCGTCCGTCAAAGCACGCGAATAGCCACAACGCGATGGTCACCGCCGGGTTAAGATGTGCGCCGGAAACCCCTGCGGTCAGGTAGATGGCCATCGCCACGCCCAGACCCCAGATAATACTGATTTCCCACTGACCAAAACTGGCACCCGCCACTTTCAGTGCAGCGACACAGCCTACTCCGAAGAATATCAACAACCCGGTACCCAGGAACTCGGCAATGCACTGGCCTTTTAAGGTTGATGTCTGACTCATAATCGGAATCCTGCAAAAGAGTAATGTTTATTGTTTGCGTGACCGCCCGTGACAGTCACGATGCCCTGTAGACATAGTGTTAATTTATCGTTAACGAGCACAAACGAGAAATATCGAAATCGAAATGTGTGGTCTGTGTCAATAAAATGAGCGTTTTCGCGCCATAAAGCGCGTTTTTGCAACAGGTAATGATTCTGGGTTGAATCATTTCTTTAACTTATGGGTTAACAACTTAGGGGTATATGCGGCGAACGCACCAGGACGAGGCCGAAAAGTGTTGCAAACCGCGATCTGCGTGGCATGCCGCTGGACAGGGGCGACGGCGCTCCATACAATCGGAACATATGTTGTGCGCGTTTACGTTAAAGCGTCGCCTTGCAATTCAGGAGAGGTAGGATCATGTCTTTAGAAGTGTTTGAGAAACTGGAATCGAAAGTACAGCAGGCGATTGACACCATCACGCTGCTGCAAATGGAAATTGAAGAGCTGAAAGAGAAGAACAACTCCCTGTCTCAGGAAGTTCAGAATGCTCAGCACAGCCGCGAAGAACTGGAGCGCGAAAACAACCAGCTGCGCGAACAGCAGAACGGCTGGCAGGAACGCTTGCAGGCGCTGCTGGGACGTATGGAAGAAGTCTGATTTCCTTGGGAATGAATTGAACAGGCCGGGTAAGGCGTAGCCGCCACCCGGCTTTTTTATGCATCTCGCTTACCGATTAACTACTCAATATCCAGCGCATCCTCAGAAAGGATAATGCCGGTATTGTCAGCATAAAGGTGGTCACCCGAGAAGAAGGTCACGCCGCCGAAGTTAACGCGCACGTCGCTTTCGCCGATGCCTTCACCCGCTGCGCCAACCGGAATGGCGGCAATGGCCTGAATACCGATATCCAGATCTTCCAGATCGTCCACCTGGCGCACGGAGCCGTAGACCACAATCCCTTCCCACTCGTTTTGCACCGCAAGGCGGGCGAGGTCCGCATCGATCAGTGCACGGCGCACTGAACCGCCACCATCCACCAGCAGAACGCGGCCACGGCCGTTCTCTTCGAGCAGATCGTACAGCAACCCGTTGTCCTCGAAACATTTCACCGTGATGATTTGTCCGCCAAACGAAGACCGTCCACCAAAGTTGGAGAACAGGGGTTCAACGACGTTGACATCTTCCTGGTAGATGTCACAAAGCTCGGAGGTATCGTATTTCATAGGTTTAACGCTCTGTTGCTGCGAATGTGTTCAGTATATCGTGCGAAATGCGTTGTTGGCAAAATCATCAATTGTTAATTGATATTTGTCAGCTAACTCAGCGTCTGGCTTAAGACAATCCCGATGACGAACAGCAGGTTAGTCAGTAACGCGCCTTTTACCGTGCGTTCCAGCATCGGCGGCATGGCGGCCGGGCTGAGTTCACGCATGACATAGCGGGCCTGCTTAATCAACAGCGGTGCGGCGAGCACAAACAGCCAGCCCCACAGGCTGTGCAGAGAAATCAGGTTGAACAGCGCCAGGCAGACCAGCGCGCCGATGAGCAGGCAGGCGTGATAGCGGCGTGCATTCACCGGCCCCAGACGCACCGCAAGGGTGTTTTTACCGTTCTCGCAGTCGCTGTCGATGTCGCGCAGGTTATTGATATTTAGCACCGCTGTCGCCAGCAGGCCACAGGCGGTCGCGGGCAGGAACAGGGCAGGGATCACCGTATGCGCCTGCAAGTACCAGCTTCCCATCACGCTTAGCCAGCCGAAGAAAACCAGCACGGAGATATCGCCCAGGCCAATATATCCGTAAGGGCGCGTGCCGACGGTATAGGTAATGGCCGCGATAATGGCGAGCAGGCCCAGCACTAGGAAGCCAATGAAGTCGCTGGTGGTTTTCGAGGCGACCGTCACCAGCGCCAGCCCGGACAGGCAAATTAACACCACGGTGATAATCAACGCCCGCTTCATCTGTGCCTGGGTGATCACCCCTTTTTGCATCCCGCGCAGCGGCCCGATACGGTCAGGCTTGTCGCTGCCTTTTACCGCATCGCCATAATCATTCGCGAGGTTAGAGAGGATTTGCAGCAGCCCGGCGGTAATGAGCGCCAGACCTGCTACCAGCGGATCGAAATGACCCTGCCACCAGGCAAGCGCGGTGCCGACAATAATAGCGGCAAAAGCCAGAGGAAGCGTTTTAGGGCGCAGACTTTCGAGCCACGCCTGCGTACGGCTGATATCAGTCATAGTTATTTAGCCAATAAAAAATGGGGGCAATAGCCCCCATCAACAGTGATGAAAATGCATTGAACGCGATTATAGAATAAAACGGCTCAGATCTTCATCTGCCACTAACGCATCCAGGTGTTTGCCCACATAGTCTGCGTCAATGGTAATGCTTTGACCGTTAAGGTCGCTCGCATCATAAGAGATGTCTTCCATCAGGCGTTCCAGCACGGTGTGCAGACGACGCGCACCGATGTTCTCGGTGGTTTCGTTGACCTGCCACGCGGCCTGGGCGATGCGCTTGATACCGTCATCGGTAAATTCAATGTTCACGCCTTCGGTCGCCATCAGCGCTTTGTACTGTACGGTCACAGAAGCGTTTGGCTCAGTCAGGATACGTTCGAAATCTTCGGTGGTCAGCGCCTGCAACTCAACGCGGATTGGCAGACGACCCTGGAGTTCCGGGATCAGGTCAGACGGGCTGGCAATCTGGAACGCACCGGAGGCGATAAACAGAATGTGGTCAGTTTTAACCATGCCGTGCTTGGTGGAGACGGTGCACCCTTCCACCAGCGGCAGCAGGTCGCGCTGAACGCCTTCGCGGGAGACATCCGGGCCGGACGCGTTGCCGCGCTTACAGATTTTGTCGATTTCGTCGATAAACACGATACCGTGCTGCTCAACCGCGTCGATAGCGTCCTGTTTCAGCTCCTCCGGGTTAACCAGCTTCGCGGCTTCTTCTTCAATCAGCAGCTTCATCGCGTCTTTGATTTTCAGCTTACGCGCTTTCTGCTTCTGCCCGCCCAGGTTCTGGAACATGGACTGCAACTGGCTGGTCATCTCTTCCATGCCCGGAGGCGCCATAATTTCCACACCCATTGGCGCGGCAGCGAGATCGATCTCAATCTCTTTATCGTCCAGCTCGCCTTCGCGCAGTTTTTTGCGGAATGCCTGACGCGCAGCAGAAGGTTCAGACTGCTGTTCAGCCTGTCCCCAGTTGTTTTTTGCCGGTGGGATCAGCACGTCGAGAATACGCTCTTCGGCCATCTCTTCGGCGCGATAGCGGTTTTTTTCAATCGCCTGGACGCGCACCATCTTAATCGCCGAATCGGTCAGATCGCGGATGATGGAGTCCACTTCTTTACCCACATAGCCCACTTCGGTGAACTTAGTGGCTTCAACTTTGATGAACGGCGCGTTAGCCAGTTTGGCCAGACGACGGGCGATTTCGGTTTTACCCACACCGGTCGGGCCGATCATCAGAATATTTTTTGGCGTCACTTCGTGGCGAAGCTCTTCGTCGAGCTGCATGCGACGCCAGCGGTTACGCAGTGCGATAGCCACGGAGCGCTTGGCATTGTCCTGGCCGATAATGTGTTTGTTCAGTTCGCTGACAATTTCGCGTGGGGTCATTTCAGACATGGGCGATCCTTACGCTTTAGACGGTAATTCTTCGATGGTGTGATTGTGGTTGGTATAGATGCAGATATCACCTGCAATATCCAACGCTTTCACCGCGATATCGCGCGCGTTCATGTCGGTATTTTCCAACAGCGCACGGGCTGCGGCCTGGGCGTACGGGCCGCCAGAGCCGATGGCAATCAGGTCGTTTTCAGGCTGAACTACGTCGCCGTTACCGGTGATGATCAGCGAGGCGTTTTCGTCAGCCACGGCCAGCAGCGCTTCGAGCTTGCGTAGCATGCGGTCGGTACGCCAGTCTTTTGCCAGCTCAACGGCGGCTTTCACCAGATGACCCTGATGCATTTCCAGTTTGCGTTCAAACAGTTCAAACAGCGTGAAGGCATCAGCCGTGCCGCCTGCGAAACCGGCGATCACTTTGTCGTTATAAAGACGACGTACTTTCTTCACGTTGCCTTTCATGACGGTATTACCCAGCGTGGCCTGGCCATCACCGGCAATTACCACCTGGCCGTTACGGCGTACACTTACTATTGTTGTCACGAGCAGACCCCCTGGTTACAGATTCGGGAAACAGAAGCCCTGAGCCTGTGCTCAGGGCTGAATTAAATGATAGATGGGGGGGATTTTGGGGGTTTCAACCCCCGGAGGCGAGTCGAATGCAGTTTGTGTGGCCAGCCACTTTCAAACGGGAAATGGTGCCGTCTGCGTTTTCTTTGCCTTTGACCGGTCCAATCACTACGCGATTCCAGCCGTTATTGGTGGTAATGCGTGAGTCAAATCCTTCAAATGCCAGCTGAGCACGCACCGTTTCTGCCTGTTCGGCGCCTTTAAACGAACCGCACTGAACCATCCAGCGGCGTTCATCTTTTTTCTCAGCCGTCTGCTTCGGCACCTCGGTCTCTTTGGTGACCGGCGCAGCCTGCTGCGTTTTTGGCTGTTGCGCAGTGGTATGCGCAGGCGTCTGCAACAGATCCTGATACGGCTGTGCCGTTTGCTTCTGCGGCTGCGCCTTCGGTTGCTGCTGGACAGGCTGAGTTTGTACGGTACGCGTCTGCTGCTGCGGTTGTGAACGCGGCTGCTGTACCGGCTGCGTCTGCGTCCACTGCTGCTGTTGCGTTTGCTGCTGAGCCTGACGCTGGCGCTGCAATGTTTGCTGACGCTGCGCCGGGGTTTGTTCGTTCCACGGCACTTCGTTCAACTGCGTAGGCTGCTGGCGCATGTCCGCCTGCATCTGAGCGAGCAATTGACGCTGTTCGTCCGTCAGCTGATCGGCATTCTTCACTTCACCCCCGGCAGAAGGCTCGGTAGGCGCACGTACGCCAGGCTGGCGGCTTTCCAGCTCTTTAATGTAGCGCCAGCGCTCTTCAGGCTTAGGAGGAAGGCCGTTGCCGACGACCTTGTTACCCTGAAGGGCTTCAGACTCTTCTTTTTTATGATGCGTAATGAAGTAGAGGCCGCCAATAAAGGCCACCAGCACGGCCGCAGCAATGGCGACCATGGCTGGGGAGACAGCAGACAGGCTACGTTGCTTGCTTTTTGAACTACTCTTTTTGCGTCGCGAAGGTGCCGGCTGGCCGCGACGTACATAATCTCGTTGTGCCACTATCGTTTCGCTGTATTTATTCGTTCGTCAGCCCGCCATGTTACTTAAGCGACGGGGCTTTGACCAGATAAGGGTGTCGAAAGGTATTTACTTTAAGTTAATGCCTGGGTAGAGCCGCGCACAATTAGCTCACAATCCAGTAGCCGTGACCCACTGCTAACTGTTTGACCGTGCAGCTGATCCAGCAAAAGCAGCATCGCTTCCCGGCCAATGTCATACCGCGGCTGTGCAACGGTCGAAAGCGGCGGATCGCAAAACTCCGAAAGCGAAATATTATCAAAACCGATTATCGACAGGTCCTGCGGCACACGCAGGCCGTGACGTTTGGCGTAGGATAACGCCCCTAGCGCCATCACGTCGCTGTGGCAGAAGACCGCGGTAGGCGGTTCTGGCAAGGCCAGCAATTTTTCCAGCGCCTGCCCGCCCGCTTCAAAGGTGAAATCACCGCGCGCAATGTAGTGCGGATCGACGATAGCCCCGGTACGGCGCAGCGCCTGAACGTAGCCCTGCAAGCGGTAATGACACAGCGGCATCTCTTCTGGTCCGGCGATACAACCGATGCGCTTATGCCCCAGTTCCTGAAGATAGTTCACGGCGTTGAACGCGGCGGTGAGGTTATCGATATGAACGGTTGGCAGCTCCAGCTCCGGCGCGAATTCGTTCGCCATGACCATCGGCGGTAAATTGCGCTGTTCTTCAATGCTGGCATCAAACGGCAGGCGTGAGCCAAGCAGCAGCATGCCATCAATCTGCTTGGTGATGATCAGGTCGATGAACGTTTTTTCCTGCTGGTTCTGGTGGGCACAATCGCCAATCAGCACCAGATAGCCCTGGGCGGCGGCCGTGACTTCAATGCCGCGGATGATTTCGCTGAAGAAGGGATCGCAGATGTCGGGCACGATCACCAGGATGGTGCGGGATTCGTTGCGTTTTACGTTACGCCCCATGGCTTGCGGAAAATAACCGACCTCAAGCGCCGCCTTTTCAACCCGGTTTCGGGTCGCCTGGGAGACTTTGTCAGGGTTCATCAATGCGCGGGACACGGTTGCTGTTGAGACTTGTGCTTTCTCGGCAACGTCTTTCATGGTCGCCGAGGCAACCTCTTTCCTGGACTTCAACGTCTTCTCCTCGCCTGAACACCGAACTGCGGACCGCACCATTTTTACAGATAGTTAATGGAATCGGTTACAGAATTTTCATAAAAAGTGTGAGGCGCATTAAATTTTTCGATCCGTCTTCAGCCTTCAATCGGATCGACGTCCAGAACCCACTTCACTTTTCGCGCTTCCGGCAGGGTATTGATCAGCGCCAGCGTGCCGCTGACGATCTGCTGTAAACGGATACGCGAGGGGTGCTGAAGTAAGAGTTGCCAGCGGAAACGGCCGCCGCGTTTCGGGGCGAGCGCGGGTACCGGGCCTAAAATCCACAGCTGATTATCCACCAGCGGGCTGGCTTGCAGGAGGTTTCTCAGCTGTTGCAGGAACAGCGGCGCCTGCTGGTTATTATGGTCTTCCGCACGGATGATAACGTGGCTGGTCCACGGGGGAAGCTGCATCGTCTGACGTTCGGCCAGCGCCTGGTCCGCGAAGGCGTCATAGCCTTTGTGCAGCAGGGTTTGCAGCAGCGGATGTTCAGGGTGGTGCGTTTGCAGCACCACCTCGCCCTGCTTACCCGCTCGACCAGCGCGACCGGCAACCTGGGTATAAAGCTGGGCGAAACGCTCGGCGGAGCGAAAATCCGCGGAGAACAGCGCGCCGTCGACGTCCAGCAGGGCGACCAGCGTCACGTCCGGGAAGTGGTGCCCTTTCGCCAGCATCTGAGTACCAATCAGGATACGCGCGCCGCCACGATGTACTTCCGCCAGTTGCTGCTCAAGCGCCCCTTTACGGCTGGTGGTATCCCTGTCGATACGGGAGATGGGCACATCCGGGAAGAAGGGCGCGAGCGCCTGTTCAAGCTGTTCCGTTCCCAGACCGACCGGCACGATGTGCGTTGAGCCGCAGGACGGGCACTGACGGGGGACCGGACGCTGGCTGTCGCAGTGGTGGCAGCGCAAATGGCGCTGAGCCTGGTGGAAGGTGTAGTAGTGATCGCAGCGCGGGCACTCCGCGATCCAGCCGCAGTCGTGGCACAGCAGCGCAGGCGCAAAGCCGCGGCGGTTCAGGAACAGGATCACCTGGTTGCCCGCCTGCAAATGCTGACGCATGCGGCTAATCAGCGCAGGCGCTAACCCGGCCTGCACCTGCTGACCTTTCAGATCCAGCACATGCTGAATGGCCGGGCGGGCATTTCCCGCGCGGCGCGTCAGGCGCAGCATGTGGTATTTACGCTGGCGAACGTTGTGCAGCGTTTCAAGCGCGGGGGTGGCAGACCCGAGAATAATGGGGATTTGCTCGCTGTGGGCGCGGTACACGGCTAAGTCGCGGGCGTGATAGCGCCAGCCTTCCTGCTGTTTATAGGAGCTGTCATGCTCTTCATCGATCACGATAACGCCGAGATTTTTAAACGGCGTAAACAGCGATGAACGGGTGCCGATCACAATCGCCGCTTCGCCGTTTTTCGCTTTCAGCCAGGCGCTGAGGCGCTCGCTGTCGTTCAGGCCGGAGTGCAGAACCTCAACGGGCGCATTAAAACGTTCACGGAAACGCGCGATGGTTTGCGGCGTCAGGCCGATTTCCGGCACCATCACCAGCGCCTGTTTGCCCTGCGCGAGCACGTTTTCCAGCACGCTCAGATACACTTCGGTTTTACCGGAGCCGGTGACGCCCGCCAGCAGCCAGGCGGAAAAACGATCGGCAGCGCTGTGAATCGCGCCTACGGCGGTGGCCTGCTCGGTATTCAGACGCAGACGATCGCCCGAGACGGAAAAGCCGTCGCGCCAGTCGTGAAGGGCAGGTGCTTCACTGGCCAGCTCGCTCAGCCCTTTCTTCCTTAATGCCTGCAACGCGGTTTCGCTTACCTCAAGCTCGTCGACCTGATGGCGCCAGATTTTTCCCTGGCGCAGCGCGGCCAACGCCTGCTGCTGTTTTTGCGAGCGCTTCAGGCTGTTAATGTCCACCGCCTGGCCCTGCTCGGTGGCAAACCAGTACCACATTGGCGCGTGGCTGGCGCTCTTACCCTGGCGCAGCATAATGGGCAGGGCATGGAACAGGACATCGCCAATCGGATGATGATAATAATCTGCCGCCCACAGCAGCAGTCGCCAGGTGCTGGTGGAGTAAACCGGCTCGCTGTCCAGCACCTCAACAACCGATTTCAGCTCGTTAAGCGGCAGTTCGCTTTTATTACTGACGGACACCACGATCCCCACGCGCTGCTGTTTGCCAAACGGCACGGTCACGCGACAGCCCGCTTTGGCGCTCATGCTGTCGGGCAGCAGGTAGTCAAAGGTGCGGGGAAGCGGAACGGGCAGGGCAACGTGAGCGACGGGCATCGAATCTTCCTGACTTGAAAAGTGGCGCGTTAGTATACACATTAGTGAAAGCGGCGTGCGGATCAGTTTGCATACGTTGGTCAAATTCTGTATGATTCGCCGCCTTTGGTGTATTTTACGCCAAAGAACTTACATTCAACATCGCGTGGTGTCTGGCGTTAGGGCTGGAAGAGCGACGCGGCCTTAACTGAGGTTCTCCCATGAAAAAAGATATTCACCCGAAATACGAAATGATTACTGCAAACTGCTCTTGCGGTAACTCTATCCAGATCCGCTCTACCGTGGGTCACGATCTGAACCTGGACGTGTGCGGCAAATGCCACCCGTTCTACACTGGTAAGCAGCGTGATGTTGCAACCGGTGGCCGTGTTGACCGCTTCAACAAGCGTTTCAGCATCCCGGGCGCTAAATAAGCATCCAGAAGAAACCGCCTCCGGGCGGTTTTTTTGTGCCTGTAATATCTTTCCTGAATTAATTCTGTATTTATATTTTCTCTTCAAATATATATTTTAATTTTTCCGAAAAATAATCACCGTGTCTTAATATATTCCTATTTATACGGATAGTGAGCTTTATCTCTGTATTCTTGGCCTGTTTGCCATTTTATTGCCGGATATGGCAATAAATAAAAGGTTTCCCTCTGGGTGTAAAATTACACTGCGCTCGACATAAATTCTTATTTGCCATTTCAACAGCGATGGCTTTCAGGGTGTATTTACTTTGAGGGAAAAAGGATGAAACTGAAGCAACTTTTATTCGTGCTTCCATTACTATCGTGCGCGGCGCAGGCGGGATATGTTGATTACCGACACGAGTATTACGACGATGGACGTAACTATGACCGTGTATACATGTCACACCGTTTCGGGACGGGCTTTGGTGTGGCCGTAGAGGCCGTCTCACGCTCAGACGAAAAGCAATCTAATGATGCGCTCAATAATATGGAGAGTAACAGCAACGAATATACTGCCAGCTACCAGTTTACCTGGCAGGGATTTATCTGGCAGCCGGGTGTCGCGGTTGAAATGGGTGACGACATGGCTATTTATAAACCCTATTTACGCGTACAGTATAATATTAATGACAGCTGGTGGACGGCGTTCCGTTATCGTACCGAATATACCCGCCGTAATGCAGACGGTAAAGATGACAGACTGGTATATCGCCCGGAAATGTGGCTGGGATATAATATTGATAACTGGATGTTTGAGCTGAACGGAATTTATAAATTCGCCGACAACGAAGATCTGTATAACAACAAAAAAGAGGATTACGAATATAACTTCCGCGTGGCGTATAACATCGATTCGTGGGTGCCATTCGTGGAGGTGGGTAATGTCTCTTCCGGCTATAACACTGCTACCACTGACGACCGACAAACGCGTCTGCGTGTCGGCTTAGGTTACAACTTCTGAGAAACCATCCCGCTGAGCACCCTCAGCGGGACCGCATCGCTGTTAGTATTCCCAGGTCTCCGGGTCGATACCCAGTTCACGCATGATCACCTTCGCCTCTTCCGGGATTTCGTCACTGCGTTCTTTACGCAGATCGTCATCGTTCGGCAACGGTTGGCCGGTAAACGCATGCAGGAACGCTTCGCACAGCAGTTCGCTGTTAGTGGCGTGACGCAGGTTGTTCACCTGACGACGCGTACGTTCATCGGTGAGGATCTTCAACACCTTCAGAGGAATGGACACCGTGATTTTCTTGACTTGCTCACTCTTCTTACCGTGCTCAGCGTATGGGCTGATATATTCGCCGCTCCATTCAGCCATGAGATACCTTTAATCCTCTCAGTCATTAATCTAAAGGTGCAAAACCCGTAACCATCAGTTTTGAACCGTAATCTTGCGTAGTTTACCGTAGAGACGATACCGAGGCACGGATATTGCCGCTGTAGCGTGTCCTAAAGCATATAATTTTAACGGCTATTTGCGCATTGCTCAATCTATACGCAAAGAAGTTTAGATGTCCAGATGTATTGACGTCCATACTTTCAATGTTTACTCTGGTGCCTGACTTTTCACCTCATTCGCCAGGAAGCCTCACCATGACGCGTAAACAGGCCACCATCGCAGTGCGTAGCGGATTGAATGATGACGAGCAGTACGGCTGCGTTGTCCCGCCAATTCATCTCTCCAGTACCTATAATTTCACCGGATTTAATGAACCTCGCGCGCATGACTACTCGCGTCGCGGCAATCCTACGCGCGACGTCACCCAGCGCGCGCTGGCGGAACTGGAAGGCGGCGCAGGGGCGGTATTAACCAATACCGGCATGTCTGCCATTCACCTGGTAACCACAGTGTTCCTGAAACCTGGCGATCTGCTGGTGGCGCCACACGACTGTTACGGCGGCAGCTATCGTCTGTTTGATAGCCTGGCGAAACGTGGCTGCTACCGTGTGCTGTTTGTCGATCAAAACGACGAACAGGCGCTGAAACAGGCGCTTGCCGAGCAGCCGAAGCTGGTTCTGGTGGAAAGTCCAAGCAATCCATTGTTGCGCGTAGTCGATATTGCGAAAATTTGTCAGCTCGCAAGGGATGCGGGAGCGATAAGTGTAGTGGATAATACGTTCCTCAGTCCGGCCCTTCAGAACCCACTGGCACTGGGTGCCGATCTGGTGTTGCATTCATGCACGAAATATCTGAACGGCCATTCTGACGTGGTGGCGGGCGTGGTGATTGCCAAAGATCCCGACGTTGTCACCGAACTGGCATGGTGGGCCAATAACATTGGCGTCACCGCGGGCGCGTTCGACAGCTATTTGCTGCTGCGCGGTATTCGCACGCTATCACCGCGTATGGACGTGGCGCAGCGTAATGCCCAGGCGATCGTGGATTTCCTGAAAACCCAGCCGCTGGTGAAAAAGCTTTATCACCCGTCGCTGCCGGAAAACCAGGGGCACGAGATTGCCGCGCGCCAACAGAAAGGATTTGGCGCGATGTTAAGTTTTGAACTGGACGGTGACGAGCAAACGCTGCGTCGCTTCCTGAGCGGGTTGTCATTGTTTACGCTGGCGGAATCCTTAGGGGGAGTAGAAAGCTTGATCTCCCACGCCGCAACTATGACGCACGCAGGTATGGCACCCGAAGCACGTGCCGCCGCCGGGATTTCCGAGACGCTGCTGCGTATCTCGACCGGTATTGAAGATTCTGAAGATTTAATTGCCGATCTGGAAAATGGCTTCCGGGTCGCAGCCAAGGGGTAATCATGAGTGTGATAGCGCAGGCAGGGGCGAAGGGTCGTCAGCTGCACAAGTTTGGTGGTAGTAGTCTTGCTGATGTGAAATGTTACCTGCGTGTCGCAGGGATCATGACCGAGTATTCACAGCCGGGGGACATGATGGTTGTCTCTGCGGCAGGCAGCACCACCAACCAGTTGATTAGCTGGCTGAAACTGAGCCAGACCGATCGCCTCTCTGCGCATCAGGTGCAACAGTCCTTACGTCGTTACCAGAGCGAACTGATTGCCGGTTTGCTGCCTGCGGACGTGGCGGACGGGCTGATTAGCGCTTTTACGCACGACCTTGAGCGTCTGGCCGCTCTGCTGGACAGCGGCATTACCGATGCGGTGTATGCCGAAGTGGTTGGCCACGGTGAAGTGTGGTCTGCGCGCCTGATGGCCGCCGTGCTGCAACACCTGGGTGTGGAAGCCGCCTGGCTCGACGCGCGTGATTTCCTGCGTGCCGAACGTGCCGCGCAGCCGCAGGTGGACGAAGGGTTGTCCTACCCACTGCTGCAACAGCTGCTGGTGCAACATCCCGGTAAACGTATTGTCGTCACCGGCTTTATCAGCCGCAGCAATGCCGGCGAAACCGTTCTGCTGGGCCGTAACGGCTCTGACTACTCGGCAACACAGATTGGTGCCCTGGCGGGCGTGTCCCGCGTCACCATCTGGAGCGACGTGGCCGGTGTGTACAGCGCGGACCCGCGCAAAGTGAAAGATGCCTGCCTGCTGCCGCTGCTGCGTCTCGACGAAGCGAGCGAGCTGGCGCGTCTGGCGGCCCCGGTGCTGCACGCGCGCACGCTACAGCCGGTTTCCGGCAGCGACATCGACCTGCAACTACGCTGTAGCTACACGCCGGATCAGGGTTCCACCCGCATCGAGCGCGTGCTGGCATCCGGTACGGGCGCGCGCATTGTCACCAGCCACGATGACATCTGCCTGATTGAGTTCCAGGTGCCTGCGGGCCAGGATTTCAAACTGGCGCACAAAGATATCGACACCATCCTGAAACGTGCCCAGGTGCGTCCGCTGGCCGTTGGCGTACATAACGATCGTCAGCTGTTGCAGTTCTGCTATACCGCTGAAGTGGTGGACAGCGCCCTGAAAATTCTGGATGAAGCGGGCCTGCCGGGCGAGCTTCGCCTGCGTCAGGGGCTGGCGCTGGTGGCGATGGTGGGCGCGGGCGTCACCCGTAACCCGCTCCACTGCCACCGCTTCTGGCAGCAGCTGAAAGGCCAGCCGGTGGAGTTCACCTGGCAATCAGAAGAGGGCATCAGCCTGGTTGCCGTTCTGCGTAAAGGGCCAACCGAAAGCCTGATTCAGGGCCTGCATACCTCCCTGTTCCGTGCGGAAAAACGCATCGGCCTGGTGCTGTTTGGTAAAGGCAACATCGGTTCCCGCTGGCTGGAGCTGTTCGCCCGCGAACAGGTCACGCTCTCGGCGCGTACCGGGTTCGAATTCATTCTCGCAGGCGTGGTGGACAGCCGCCGCAGCCTGCTGAACTACGAAGGGCTGGATGCCAGCCGCGCGCTGGCCTTCTTTAATGATGAAGCCGTCGAGCAAGATGAAGAGTCGCTGTTCCTGTGGATGCGTGCGCACCCGTATGACGATCTGGTAGTGCTGGATGTGACCGCCAGCGAGCAGCTGGCCGATCAGTATCTGGATTTCGCCAGCCACGGGTTCCACGTCATCAGCGCCAACAAGCTGGCGGGCGCGAGCAGCACTGATAAATACCGTCAGATCCATGACGCATTCGAAAAAACGGGTCGTCACTGGCTGTATAACGCCACCGTTGGCGCGGGCCTGCCGGTGAACCATACCGTGCGCGACCTGATTGAAAGCGGCGACAGCATTCTGGCGCTGAGCGGGATCTTCTCCGGCACGCTCTCCTGGCTGTTTTTGCAGTTTGACGGCACCGTTCCGTTCACCGACCTGGTGGATCAGGCGTGGCAGCAGGGCTTAACCGAGCCGGATCCGCGCGTTGACCTTGCCGGTAAAGATGTGATGCGCAAGCTGGTGATCCTGGCGCGTGAAGCCGGCTACGACATTGAGCCGGGTCAGGTACGCGTTGAGTCGCTGGTGCCTGCGGGCTGCGAGGAAGGGTCCGTCGATCACTTCTTCGAGAACGGCGACGAGCTGAACGAGCAGATGGTGCAACGTCTGGAAGCAGCTAACGAGATGGGGCTGGTGCTGCGTTACGTGGCGCGCTTCGAGGCGAACGGTAAAGCGCGCGTGGGCGTGGAGGCGGTGCGTCCTGAACATCCGCTGGCGGCGCTCCTGCCATGCGACAACGTCTTCGCCATCGAAAGCCGCTGGTACCGCGATAACCCGCTGGTGATCCGTGGCCCGGGCGCGGGGCGCGATGTCACCGCCGGAGCCATTCAGTCCGACATTAATCGTCTGGCTAAGCTGCTGTAACGTCTGCATTTCCCTCTCCCTGTGGGAGAGGGTCGGGGTGAGGGTATCAGACCGCACTCACCCCCATCATGAATGCCCTTCATCTTCCCTGAACAAACCTCACCGTTAATGTTGATTATTTCTGTTGACGTCATCCCGCTTTTCCGTCATTTTTACATCTGGACGTCTAAACGTATAGAAGTTCACAACACAACAGACAATGACACGCGATTGATAGGGGTAGGGTATGAGCTTTTTTCACGCCAACCAGCGGGAAGCACTGAACCAGAGCCTGGCCGAAGTAAACGGCCAGATTAACGTCTCTTTTGAATTTTTCCCGCCGCGCACCAGTGAAATGGAGCAAACCCTGTGGAGCTCTATCGATCGCCTGAGCAGCCTCAAGCCGAAGTTCGTCTCCGTGACCTACGGCGCCAACTCCGGTGAGCGTGACCGCACGCACAGCATCATTAAGGGCATTAAAGACCGAACCGGTCTGGAAGCGGCGCCGCACCTGACCTGTATCGACGCCACCCGTGATGAACTGCGCGCCATTGCCCAGGACTACTGGAATAACGGCATTCGCCACATTGTGGCCCTGCGCGGCGACCTCCCGCCAGGCAGCGGTAAGCCAGAGATGTTTGCCGCCGATCTGGTCGGCCTGCTGAAAGACGTTGCCGACTTTGATATCTCCGTGGCCGCCTACCCTGAAGTTCACCCGGAAGCCAAAAGTGCCCAGGCGGATCTGCTCAACCTGAAGCGTAAAGTGGAGGCTGGTGCTAACCGTGCGATTACTCAGTTCTTCTTTGACGTTGAAAGCTACCTGCGCTTTCGTGACCGCTGCGTCTCGGCAGGTATTGATGTCGAAATCATCCCTGGTATTCTGCCGGTCTCGAACTTCAAACAGGCGAAGAAATTCGCGGATATGACCAACGTGCGCATTCCGCTGTGGATGTCCAAAATGTATGAAGGGCTGGACGACGACCCGGAAACCCGCAAGCTGGTGGGGGCCAATATCGCGATGGACATGGTGAAGATTTTAAGCCGCGAAGGGGTGAAAGATTTCCATTTCTATACCCTGAATCGCGCGGAAATGAGCTATGCCATTTGCCATACGCTCGGTGTTCGCCCGGCGCTGTAAAGTAAAAAGCCCTCATAAAACGAGGGTTTTTTAATCGAACAGAGAGTTAAAAGGTATTAGCTATCGAATCTGTGGATTAATTCAACTATCTCTTATCGCTAGTGGTGTATATCGTAACGGTAACACTGTAAAGGGAGCATAGCGATGAGCATGTCAGACGAGACCAATAACGCGGCATCCGCCGGCAAATGTCCGTTCCACCAGGGCGGCGTCGATCACAGCGCGGGTGCAGGTACCGGCAGCAAAGATTGGTGGCCTAAACAACTCCGCATCGATCTTCTAAACCAACATTCCAACCGTTCGAACCCGCTGGGTGAAGACTTCGACTACCGCAAAGAATTCAGCAAGCTCGACTATTCCGCCCTTAAGGGCGATCTCAAAGCCCTTTTAACCGACTCACAACCGTGGTGGCCTGCCGACTGGGGAAGCTATGCGGGCCTGTTTATTCGTATGGCCTGGCACGGTGCGGGTACCTATCGCTCCGTTGACGGTCGCGGCGGCGCGGGGCGCGGCCAGCAACGTTTTGCGCCGCTGAACTCCTGGCCTGATAACGTCAGCCTGGATAAGGCTCGCCGTCTGCTGTGGCCAGTTAAGCAAAAATACGGACAAAAAATCTCCTGGGCCGACCTGTTTATCCTCGCGGGTAACGTGGCGCTGGAGAACTCCGGCTTCCGCACTTTTGGTTTCGGTGCCGGGCGTGAAGACGTCTGGGAACCGGATCTGGATGTGAACTGGGGCGATGAAAAAGCCTGGCTGACCCACCGTGACCCGGAAGCGCTGGCGAAGCGCCCGCTTGCGGCCACTGAAATGGGCCTGATTTACGTTAACCCGGAAGGGCCAAACGCCAGCGGTGAACCGCTGTCTGCGGCGGCGGCGATCCGCGCTACCTTTGGCAATATGGGCATGAACGACGAAGAGACCGTCGCGCTGATTGCAGGCGGCCATACGCTCGGTAAAACGCACGGCGCAGGCGAAGCCACGCATGTGGGCACTGACCCGGAAGCGTCGCCGATTGAAGCGCAGGGTCTGGGCTGGGCCAGCACGCACGGCACCGGTATTGGCGCTGACGCCATCACCTCCGGGCTGGAAGTTATCTGGTCTCAAACCCCGACCCAGTGGAGCAACTACTTCTTCGAGAACCTGTTCAAATACGAATGGGTGCAGACACGTAGCCCGGCGGGCGCCATTCAGTTTGAAGCCGTGGATGCGCCAGAAATTATGCCTGACCCGTTTGACCCGTCGAAAAAACGCAAGCCAACCATGCTGGTCACCGACCTGACGCTGCGTTTTGATCCGGAATTCGAGAAAATTTCCCGTCGCTTCCTGAACGATCCGCAGGCCTTCAACGAAGCCTTTGCGCGCGCGTGGTTCAAGCTGACCCATCGCGATATGGGGCCAAAAGCGCGGTACATTGGCCCGGAAGTGCCGAAAGAAGATTTGATTTGGCAGGATCCGCTGCCTCAGCCGGTGTTCCATCCGACGCAGGAAGATATTGAAAGCCTGAAAGCGGAAATCGCGGCCTCTGGTCTCTCCGTGAGCGAGCTGGTTTCCGTGGCCTGGGCGTCGGCATCGACCTTCCGCGGCGGCGACAAGCGTGGCGGCGCTAACGG
>NZ_QFRV01000372.1:0-915 GCF_004136805.1 Enterobacter cloacae complex sp. GF14B | reverse complement strand
CTTTTGTGCATGGTGATGGTGATGATGATGGGGTTGTGATTATGTGATTCGGGTTCATGCTACAAGCATGTAGCACAAGAGTGTGTATAGATAGGTGTGTGGGAGTGTGTATCTCTCCGCCCCAAGTGAGCTCTCAAGGCCTCCTTATATAGGGAAGGAGGGAAGGATTTAGCAATATTTCTATTTGAGGTGAGTGTCCCACTTTGGTGACTAGGAAAATGGGGTGCATGTGACTGTGGTTCCCATCTTGTCTCCTCATTATTTAAAATACCAGAGTCAATAGAGAGAGAAGATGAGAGAATGTGGGTAGGATGTAGAGGATAGGAGATATTTACAATAGTCTAGCTTTGGCTAGACATAAGCTTATTAGGGAGAGAAGAGAGAGGTAAGAAATTTATAAGAGAGATTGTCAAAGGTGGATAGTTGTTGATGAGGATGGATCCTCCAAAAATGGTGATAGAATCACTCTAGACTTGCCAAGACCTCATTAAAAGAGCCTTGTCTCTTGTAATCATGCTTGAAGACTTGTAGAACCATAGCCATTCTAGAGGGAAGAAAACTAGGGATGGCCTGTGTCACCATTATAGGAGAAAATTCGGATCCACTACAAAAATCATAGTTCCGCGTTCATAACTCCAAAAATTGTGAAAAAAATTGAGCTTAAAGTTGAGATCACGAGATACATCTTTCATGTTGAACGCTCCTTCAGATTCGGGGTTCTTCTTTACTTAAAAAATTCAGCCAAATAATGTATTATTTGTGGGTGCAAAAGTCTTTTGGTGGTCCCCTTTGAGTGGACTTCTCTCTTGCCTTCAAGTGTAAGCTCCTTCATGTGTATGAAAACATGACCTAGAGTTTTGAAATGAGTGGCAATCATCTAGATGGAGGTATTATTGAAATTTGAAAGTGGGGTTG
>NZ_QFRV01000371.1:0-917 GCF_004136805.1 Enterobacter cloacae complex sp. GF14B | reverse complement strand
AACCGTCCACGGAATCCGATGGCGGCGCAAACTGATTGGAGTAGATGGCTGGCAGCACAAAAGCGGTTTCCAGATTGCCGCCCATACTCAGCAGCACCACCTGCTCATCTGGCGACGGACACCACCATGTACGGGCACCACCGGCACGCAGCGTCAGCCAGTTAATCCAGTTGGTTTCAAGCTCGCCCACTCTCACCCGGCACAGCCAGTTTTCCCGGTCCACTTCAGTCACGGTGCCGGTGCGGATCAGGTTGGTGATAAGGCGCATGATTTCGGTCAGTTGTGCATTCATAACGAAAGGTTGCCATCAGAGGGAAAAGGGAGGCAGCGCGGACGCTTGTGCCAGCGGTGGTACAAAGATCACCCCGCCAGCCAGCGCAGCAGAGTGTCACGGGTGACGGTTTCAACCTCATCATTCACACCCAGCAGTCGGCGCTCTGCGTAGCGGACCTCCGGGCCTTTTCGGCTGACGCGATCCCGCAGGCCGTAATGGTGAACACGGGCAATGCGCTGCACCTTGCCATCAAACTGCACGCAGGCGGAGTCCGCACTGGCGGTAGTTTTCAGGTATTTTGTGGTGCGGAGTTTTGCAAACATCTGCCGACGGATACGGCCCTGTTTCGTTCTGGCCGTCACGCGACGCGGCTCGTAAGCCGTCCCGTCCGGGTTGCGCTGCATCCTGATATTTTTCTGCTGGCTGCGGCGCAGCTGCTGTGCCAGATCCCGCATCATGCGCTTACGTGCGGCAGGCTCCAGTTCCGCCAGCAACGCATCTAACCAGGCGTCAACTGCCTGCACCTCAGCCACGGCTCACCGCCCACATTTCGTCCGGTTCCGGCACCGCTTCGACGCTGGACACGTCACCGTCAGCGCTGACTATCACACGCTCTGTCAGTTGCAGGTTCAGGCTGATATCA
>NZ_QFRV01000370.1:0-918 GCF_004136805.1 Enterobacter cloacae complex sp. GF14B | reverse complement strand
CTATGGGCACATCAATGTGAAGAGGTACCAACCCTTATTGAACAAAATAAAAACAACATGAAGATCCCTAACCTATCTATTTGCACCCCCTATAGGATCAAGGAAATAAGATGTTGTATAGATGGATTGACAGTCCTAAGTCTAAACCTCTATCCTCATCATTGTCAAGATAAATAAAGTCATTTTCAATGAAACCATGTGTCCCATCCGTGAAATCATGTAAATCTTCCTCATCATCAGATGCACAAAGGTTCACTAAGAAGGTCACTAGGTGTGGATATTCATCTTGCTCAAAAGCATAAGTTTGTGCAATCGGAATGACGTTCTCTACTGAGTAGGGATCAATCGTGGTCAAGAGACATATCATCCATTCTAATTTCTCAAAATTTTTCTCACTCGCTAGTGTATCTACCAAATCCCATTCAGAGGTAAGCTCGCGGTAGACCATGTGAAACACTTGAGAAAAGTAAAGAGGGTACCTCTCACCCTAGGTAGGTTTTGGTTAGTTTACAAATATCATAAGGGTTGTGTCATTGTGCATGATGTGTCACTATGAGTTTTGGTTTATGGACCAAATTTTGTAGGTTTCAATCTTGTTGTTTGGTGGCTCACAGAGCACGAGTACATTCATCCAAAAACTCTTGATGAGAGCTTCACATGCATGTGTGCATATATATAAGCACCGATTGTTATCAAGCAAGTCAAACAACAAATAAAAGAAGAGAACAACACACAACTAGCACTCAATTCCATTATTGGTCATCGATGAGGGTAGTGGCCGTATAGACTTGCCCAAAACCAATGATGGAGATGACTATAATTGAGTTATATTAATCTAATCTTAAAAGAAGTATGAATTAATTTAGTGCTTAAGGAGAGAGATCACTAAATCTAGCCGTGGATCTAATTAATATAATT
>NZ_QFRV01000369.1:0-921 GCF_004136805.1 Enterobacter cloacae complex sp. GF14B | reverse complement strand
ATTAACAGCATTGGATTTTTTACCTAGTCGTTTTTGACCCAGAATGCACCTAAATGCTTAGCAATGATGCCCCAATACCCCGCATATGCTTAGTTTTAGATTTTGAAGTGTAAATTCCTAGTTATGATGAAATTAGGCCGCGGCGGCGATGCCAAATTCTACAAAATACTGTGATGCGTTTACGTCAATGCGTAGAGCTCTTACCTGCGGTTGCAATGCAACAAACACGACTGCAATGTGATAACGGGGAGGGAGTAGGAAGCGCGAGAAGGAGCGAAGTGAGCGCTGTTAGCTCACGCTGTGTATTTCATTATCCAAAACTTTTAAATAACTTACAGAATTTGGCTTTTATACCTTAGCCAAGGTTTTTGGTGGAAACTAATAATTTGGAAGCTCTAACTTTAGATAGGTAATGACAGGTTGATACAATCTGGAAGCTTGTAGCCCCGTCTCATCAATTACATTTTTTATCTAGAAAGTAGGAGTTACAACATTCTCGATTGATCAAAATAATAAGTGTTTTTACAATGAGAACTCTGAAAAATGGTATCCGTAGTATATGTGTTAGCTTGCTACTAACATCCCCCCCCTC
Organism: Enterobacter cloacae complex sp. GF14B; assembly: GCF_004136805.1. Taxonomy (NCBI): domain Bacteria; kingdom Pseudomonadati; phylum Pseudomonadota; class Gammaproteobacteria; order Enterobacterales; family Enterobacteriaceae; genus Enterobacter; species Enterobacter cloacae complex sp. GF14B. The sequence goes on along the minus strand of NZ_QFRV01000369.1, from coordinate 329 downwards.
CTCGCCTGCATCGTCCCTTGACACAACTTTATGCGTTGAAGTAGTCTTCAGGTTGACGGTTGGCGAGGCGGTTTTTAAGCGCATTGAGTGCCTTTTGCTATCTGATTTTTCGCTCTTTATCGGGCACTTGCAAAAACTATATGGTGACTTTGTTCTTCAGCTCCACTACTGCGTAGCCTACAAACCTTGATGTTAGGTTGCTGAATACTGGCCCAAATATTTTTGTTCGCCAAGTGAAGAATCTTGTCTAGAATGCTTCCTCGAACGCCAGCATATTGTGAGAAGGTAGAAATATACACCTGGCGTAGAAGCTATAGAAGACTTCTTTG
>NZ_QFRV01000368.1:0-921 GCF_004136805.1 Enterobacter cloacae complex sp. GF14B | reverse complement strand
CATATGCCAGGTCAATAATCAAGGGATTTCAAAGGGAGCTAATTCCTATATCACAAAGATAAAATCTCATTGACATACTTAAGATCTATAAACAATGCCTTTTTTCCCACATTTAAGAGGCACGACCGCCATTCAGAAATCATAAACGTGATATGAGACTTATACTTATCTAGCTAATAACCTTGTGAAAAGTACTCAACTAATTGGGTCCACCCGTCTATAGACATAGATCTGTTATAGGATACTAGTCTCCCACTTTCCACACCACACTCACCCTTCTTTTGTTATCTAATTACTACCACACTGTTAAAACATACATGTTCCTTTATTTTATTTATGATACTGGTTCGTTAAAACAGCCCTTCAAACAGTATTACAAACAATAGTCAAACAAGAAGTCGTCCAATTTTAAACCAACAACCCTTGGATTAGGTTCACTCAAGAATCTCTACTGGCGCTATTATGTCCGATCGGTATATACATTATTTATAAAAACCCTTGTCCTCATGAGCGTCCCATACCGCTCGACAAGTACTCGTTGTGCTAATCTGGACGTACTCCCGTCACAGCAACAACGGTGCCAATCTGGGCGTCATCCTCACGCCACGACAAAACAAAACTGTAGTATCCAGCTGGGCTAATCTGGGTGTACTCCCACCACAGCATCAGTGGTGCCATCCTGGGCGTCATCTCACGCCTCGGCAACTGCCACATAATACCAGCGCTAATAAGTAGAGATACTTTAGAAAAATCATACCAAAGGTTTTGAACAAACATTCTTTCCTATAGTAACCAGTTTAACCAGACAATCTTTCCTACTTGTCAAACATATGACGAGTTTCTTGGGGTTAAGCCCCGTGGTTTCGGTCCGTGTTTTCTTTTCATAAGGTAAACAATATATTCCTATGGTCTCGCATATGT
>NZ_QFRV01000367.1:0-928 GCF_004136805.1 Enterobacter cloacae complex sp. GF14B | reverse complement strand
AAGAAGAAAGTGACTTAAAGTCATGGGAAAGTGGACGTACTCACTTCTTGATGGAAAGAATGTTTACAGAGGGACTACTTGATCCTATCGAAGAAATGGAGATCCCATCTTCCCCACGTCAAGGGACTGAAGCCCAAAAGGTGCCGTTAAACATGTCCAAATTTATGGATTTCATGTCTTCAAAAGTTAGAACCACCATCATGTCCAAACTATATAAAGACCCCGAGCTAGTCTCAGCTCTTCGAGCCTTCCTCAATGGAGAATTACAGGCCGGATTACCACAGTTTTCACATATGAACAAACCTGACTCGATAATGAATGATGAGGAACATTTAGCACCACCATCTGACCTAGCGGGACATGAATCTGTAATTGAAGTACCCGTTAACAAGTTGGGGCAATACTTTGAAGGTGATGAATCTAATGCTACTCTACCAATCACTACTAAAGGATTAACTGTAAAGGGAGTCCTTGACGGTGGTGCGGGAGTCAGCATGGTGACAAAGAGTTGTTAGGAGTCTATGGGGCGACCTCACCTTGAAGCCACAAGCGTAGTGGTAAAAATGGCTAATGGATCTATTGTTACGCCTATTGGAATGCTTGAGGATCTCAGGATCAAGGTCTTGGGACACAAGGTAAGGCAGACTTTCATTGTTATGGATTTTTCCAAGCATCCTATGTCATTTGAGATGATCTTAGGGCGTCCATTCATGAGGGAAGCAAAAATGGTGCATGACTGGTCCAAAAACATTGCAGATGGGGAAGAGATACCACACATTGCACCAGTAAACATGTTAGGTGTAGCGCATGTAACATCCGATGATAAGAAAGAGGCACACCTACCTAAGAGTGAAACCGATGATTCCTCAAAGGCTTCAGGACAATACACATCAAAAACGGAATCTCAGGGAGAAATGGATTCAGAACC
>NZ_QFRV01000366.1:0-930 GCF_004136805.1 Enterobacter cloacae complex sp. GF14B | reverse complement strand
GCACATTCTCTAACGGTATAGGGTCTACGTTGGTCACTAATGGAGAATTTACTTCCCCAACCCCCCTCATTTACATCATTAGCTCCATGTTCAGAGCGAGTGGCTCTACTAAAGGTTTCCTTCAGGCGGCTAAGCACGCTCGGCCCGGACCGCGGGCCCATGGCATGCAGGTCTTGGCGTGAGCTATCAGGATTAGGCATTGGGAAACCCTCCATGACATCGTAGTCAGAGGAAGAGTCACTAGCCGCTATGTTCGGGTCTTGGTTTGTACTACCTTGGGTCCCCGCCGAGGGCCCGGAACCTAAAGTAGGTGGATATTGAGAACTTGCGTAAGTCGAAATTCTCTCTAGTTGCTCCGTCTCTAGCACACGACTAGAGCGCAGATGCATGTGCCTTTGGCAACCTACAAGCGTCGACGAATAGCCTCGAAGGTTAACCGCTTACTTTTTTAAGCGTCCGTTTTCACTCGTGTTTTTTACGTTTTTAATATTTTTTTAATGTTTGATTTTTTTATTTATTGAAGTGTGTGATAGCTCAAAACGAGCGTATCACTTAAAGGGTCGCTGTGTGCTTTACAGCACAATTTTCGGGCATCTGACGTTCCGTTGGTCCTCAAAAATCAATTTTTAGCTACGTGTGAAGCTAAAATTTGTTTTTTTTTAAGGCGACTGAGGCCGAGGCCTGAGCGTGAGCTTGGGCTTGGGTCTGGGAGATATTCCCGATCCCGGTCCTACCTTTAAAATTTTTTTTTTTTTAATTTTTTATTAAAGGATAAGGTCGCTGCGGCCTGCGCGAGAGCACACACACACTCTATCTACCTACTCTTAACTAATACACCTACTGTTACACACTAACACACTCTATTAACTCTCACAGATCTACTTCCTACTTACTGTACACAGAAAACTAACAACCTTAGTACACAGAGAA
>NZ_QFRV01000037.1:0-45298 GCF_004136805.1 Enterobacter cloacae complex sp. GF14B | reverse complement strand
GTGTTAGGCCTGCCGCCAGCGTTCAATCTGAGCCATGATCAAACTCTTCAATTTAAAAGTTTGATGCTCAATGAATTAAACTTCGTAATGAATTACGTGTTCACTCGTTGAGACTTGGTATTCATTTTTCGTCCGAGGACGTTAAGAATCCATGTCACTTTGAGTGCCCACACAGATTGTCTGATAAATTGTTAAAGAGCAGTGCAACGCGGCTTTCGCTCACCGTTGCGAGGTGGCGTATATTACGCTTTCCTCTTTCAGAGTCAACCCTGATTTTCAGGATTTTTTCTCTTCAACCGACCGGGTTGTTTGTGAAGTGATTCACATCCGCCGTGTCGATGGAGGCGCATTATAGGGAGCCGCCGAGGAATGACAAGCGGAAAAATGCATTTTTATTTCAACCGCTCACCTTTTCGCCAAAACGCCTATTTTTGGTGCTTTTTAATCTCTTTTGGCAGTTCTGCCAGACTAGTTATCACCCAGTCGGCTGCATTTTCTGCTTCTGGGGTGACCGGTTTACCGGTACGCACTAATACTTTGGTACCTACACCTGCCGCCGTTGCTGCCTGCATATCTTCCAGTTTATCGCCCACCATATAAGATGCGGCCATATCAATGTGCAGGAATTCCTGTGCAGAGATAAACATGCCCGGGTGTGGCTTACGGCAATCGCAGGTCTGACGATACGCCTCTACACTTCCCTGCGGGTGATGCGGACAATAATAGATGCCATCAAGATCGACGCCGCGATCGGCCAGAGACCAGTCCATCCATTCCGTCAGCGTCTCGAACTGCGCTTCGGTAAATTTACCCCGGGCGATACCGGACTGGTTAGTTACCACCACCAGCGCATAGCCCATCTCTTTCAACTGGCGCATGGCATCTATTACGCCCTCGATAAATTCGAACTCATCAATCTCATGGACGTAACCGTGATCCACATTAATAGTGCCGTCACGATCGAGAAAAATTGCGGGTACAGATTTTGCCACCGGTTTGCTCCTGAAAAAGGCTTGTTCAGCTAGTATCTCATGAATCGCAGCGCAATAAAGTGCTCATCGCAAAGAGGTGGATTGATTTAGACGTCTGGATGCCTTAACATCCATTTTGTTTACGGTCATTCCCCGTATCTGGCAGAAGAAAATGCCACGGCTAACTTACTTACGATAAAAATAATCTAATGATTAAACTTTCCAATATCACCAAAGTGTTCCAGCAGGGGAACCGAACCATTCAGGCGCTGAACAACGTCAGCCTGCATGTTCCTGCTGGTCAGATTTATGGCGTCATTGGCGCATCGGGTGCAGGTAAAAGTACGCTGATCCGTTGTGTTAACCTGCTTGAGCGCCCAACCCAGGGCAGCGTAGAAGTTGGCGGCCAGGAGCTTACCGCTCTCTCAGAAAAAGAACTCACCAAAGCGCGTCGCCAGATTGGCATGATTTTCCAGCACTTTAACCTGCTGGCCTCACGCACCGTTTTCGGTAACGTTGCGTTACCCCTGGAGCTGGATAACACACCAAAAGAAGAAATTACGCGTCGCGTCACCGAACTGCTCGATCTGGTTGGTCTGGGTGATAAACATGACAGCTACCCGGCAAATTTGTCCGGCGGGCAAAAACAGCGAGTAGCAATCGCTCGCGCGCTGGCAAGCAACCCAAAAGTGCTGCTGTGCGATGAAGCCACCAGCGCATTAGATCCGGCTACCACGCGCTCTATTCTGGAACTGTTAAAAGACATTAACCGTCGTCTGGGCCTGACTATCCTCCTTATTACGCATGAAATGGATGTAGTGAAACGTATCTGCGACTGTGTAGCAGTCATCAGCAACGGTGAGCTGATTGAGCAGGACACGGTGAGCGAAGTCTTCTCGCACCCGAAAACGCCGCTGGCTCAGCAGTTCATTCAGTCCACACTGCATCTTGATATTCCGGAAGATTATCTGGAACGACTGAAAACAGAAGCCGTTGCAGACAGCGTTCCAATGCTGCGCATGGAGTTTACGGGTCAGTCCGTTGACGCACCGCTGCTGTCCGAAACCGCGCGTCGCTTTAACGTTAATAACAACATTATTAGCGCGCAGATGGATTACGCCGGTGGCGTGAAGTTCGGCATTATGCTGACGGAAATGCACGGCACACAGGAAGAAACCCAGGCGGCAATTGCCTGGCTGCAAGAACATCACGTAAAAGTAGAGGTACTGGGTTATGTCTGAGCCGATGATGTGGCTACTGGTTCGCGGCGTTTGGGAAACGCTGGCAATGACCTTCGTATCGGGCTTCTTTGGTTTTGTGATTGGGCTGCCGGTCGGCGTGTTGCTGTACGTCACGCGCCCGGGTCAAATTATTGAAAACGCGAAGCTGTATCGCACGCTCTCTGCGCTGGTGAACATTTTCCGGTCTATTCCGTTCATTATTCTGCTGGTGTGGATGATTCCGTTTACTCGCGTGATCGTCGGGACGTCGATTGGTTTGCAGGCGGCAATTGTCCCGCTGACAGTAGGCGCGGCACCGTTTATCGCCCGTATGGTGGAAAACGCCCTGCTGGAAATCCCAACAGGCCTGATTGAAGCTTCCCGCGCGATGGGTGCAACACCAATGCAGATCGTTCGCAAAGTTCTGCTGCCAGAGGCGCTGCCTGGGCTGGTGAACGCAGCAACCATCACGCTTATCACGCTGGTCGGTTATTCCGCAATGGGCGGCGCCGTAGGTGCTGGCGGTTTAGGCCAGATTGGCTATCAGTACGGCTATATTGGCTATAACGCTACCGTAATGAATACCGTTCTGGTATTGCTGGTTGTGCTGGTTTACTTAATTCAATTCTCTGGCGATCGTATCGTCCGGGCTGTTACGCATAAATAACGTTACAAACAACACAAACTCGACGAGTTAAGGATATAACATGGCGTTTAAATTTAAGACCTTCGCAGCAGTAGGCGCACTGATTGGCTCGCTGGCACTGGTGGGTTGCGGTCAGGACGAAAAAGATCCAAACCACATCAAAGTAGGCGTTATCGTCGGTGCAGAACAGCAGGTTGCTGAGGCCGCGCAGAAAATCGCTAAAGAGAAATATGGCCTGGACGTTGAACTGGTGACCTTCAACGATTACGTTCTGCCGAACGAAGCGCTGAGCAAAGGCGACATTGACGCTAACGCCTTCCAGCATAAACCGTACCTGGATCAGCAGATCAAAGATCGCGGCTACAAACTGGTTGCTGTCGGTAACACCTTCGTTTACCCGATTGCCGGCTACTCCAAGAAAATTAAATCTCTGGATGAACTCCAGCCGGGTTCACAGGTTGCCGTCCCTAACGACCCAACCAACCTTGGCCGTTCCCTGCTTCTGCTACAGAAAGTGGGCCTGATTAAACTGAAAGAAGGCGTTGGCCTGTTACCGACCGTTCTGGACGTAACCGAAAACCCGAAAAATCTGAAAATTGTTGAGCTGGAAGCACCACAGCTGCCACGTTCTCTGGACGATGCGCAGATCGCCCTGGCCGTGATCAACACCACTTACGCCAGCCAGATCGGCCTGACCCCAGCGAAAGATGGCATCTTCGTTGAAGATAAAGATTCCCCGTACGTCAACCTGATCGTGACTCGCGAAGACAACAAAGACGCGGAGAATGTGAAGAAATTCATACAGGCATATCAGTCTGAAGAAGTGTACCAGGAAGCCAATAAGGTGTTTAACGGCGGCGCGGTTAAAGGCTGGTAATCTCCCGGCAGTGTAATATCATCAAGACGGGCATTTGCCCGTCTTGTCATTTGTGCGGTCAACTGCTTCAATATCTGACGTTTTGATTATCCACTGAGGAATTATTATGCGTGCTTTACCGATCTGTCTTTTAGCACTGATGCTGAGCGGCTGTTCTATGCTAAGCAGATCTCCTGTTGAACCTGTTCAAAGCACTGCAACCCCGCCAAAAGCGGAGCCAGCAAAACCGAAAGCGCCTCGCGCTGCGCCGGTACGTATTATTACCAAAGCCGACGAGCTGGTCGGTAAGCCATTCCGTGAACTGGGCGAAGTGAGCGGCGAATCCTGCCAGGCAACGAATCAGGACTCTCCACCCAATATTCCGACAGCCCGCAAGCGTATGCAAATCAACGCGTCGAAAATGAAAGCCAACGCGGTGTTGCTGCACAGCTGTGAAGTCACCAGCGGCACACCAGGTTGCTATCGTCAGGCGGTATGTATCGGTTCTGCGCTTAACATTACGGCGAAATGAGTTCATTTCAGTTCGAGCAGATAGGCGTTATCCGCTCCCCTTATAAAGAAAAGTTCGCCGTACCGCGTCAGCCGGGTCTGGTCATTCACGGCAGCGGCGAGCTTCATCTTGTCGCGCCGTATAACCAGGCCGATGCAGTGCGCGGGCTTGAGGCGTTCAGCCATTTATGGGTGGTCTTTGTGTTTCACCAGACCATGGAAGGCGGCTGGCGTCCCACTGTGCGTCCTCCTCGTCTGGGCGGAAATGCCAGAATGGGGGTCTTTGCCACCCGCTCAACCTTTCGTCCCAACCCCATCGGAATGTCGCTGGTCGAGCTGAAAGGCATACGTTGTCAGAGAGATCAGGTGATCCTGGAGTTAGGTAGCCTTGACCTGGTTGATGGCACACCGGTCATAGATATTAAGCCTTACCTGCCCTTCGCCGAAGCGCTGCCGGATGCCCGGGCAAGCTATGCTCAGGACGCACCGCAGGCAGATATGCCGGTTCACTTCACGTCTGAAATAACGACGCAAATCAGCGAGCTGGAAAAGCGTTATCCACGTCTGCGTGACTTTATCGTTGAAGTGCTGGCGCAGGACCCCCGTCCCGCCTACCGCAAAGAAGAGGAAGCCGGGAAAACGTACGCCGTCTGGCTGCTGGACTTTAACGTGCGCTGGCGCGTGACTGCGGCGGGTTTTGAAGTGTTTGCCCTGGAACCCAGGTAATTTTGTTCTCCTCTCTTTTGGCATCTTTGCCACACTGGTAAACTAAACCACTTTTTTTGTGTCAGGCTGGTGTTTCAGCCTGTTCCAATCGTCGAAATGGAACCGTAACAACATGCGTACTAGCCAATATCTGCTCTCCACTCTGAAGGAGACACCTGCCGACGCCGAGGTGATCAGCCACCAGCTGATGCTGCGCGCCGGGATGATCCGCAAGCTGGCCTCCGGGTTATACACCTGGCTGCCGACCGGCGTGCGCGTCCTGAAAAAAGTCGAAAACATCGTGCGTGAAGAGATGAACAACGCCGGTGCTATCGAGGTGTTAATGCCGGTCGTTCAGCCCTCTGAACTGTGGCAGGAGAGCGGTCGCTGGGAGCAGTACGGTCCTGAACTGCTGCGTATTGCCGATCGTGGCGATCGTCCATTCGTCCTCGGCCCAACGCATGAAGAAGTGATCACCGATCTGATCCGTAACGAGCTGAGCTCTTACAAACAGCTGCCGCTGAACTTCTTCCAGATCCAGACCAAGTTCCGTGACGAAGTGCGTCCACGCTTTGGCGTCATGCGTTCTCGCGAGTTCCTGATGAAAGATGCTTACTCTTTCCATACTTCTCAGGAATCGCTGCAAGAGACCTACGACAAAATGTACGCGGCCTACAGTAAAATCTTCTCCCGCATGGGGCTGGATTTCCGTGCTGTACAGGCTGATACCGGTTCAATCGGCGGTAGCGCCTCCCATGAATTCCAGGTTCTGGCGCAGAGCGGCGAAGACGATGTGATCTTCTCTGACTCCTCTGATTACGCCGCGAACATCGAATTTGCAGAAGCGCTGGCACCAAAAGAACCACGCGGCGCGGCAACGCAAGAGATGACGCTGGTTGATACGCCAAACGCGAAAACCATCGCCGAGCTGGTTGAGCAGTTTACTCTGCCGATCGAAAAAACCGTGAAAACCCTGCTGGTGAAATCGGCTGAAGGTAGCGCTTATCCACTGGTTGCCCTGCTGGTACGAGGCGATCACGAGCTGAACGAAGTGAAAGCCGAGAAGCTGCCGCAGGTTGCCAGCCCGCTGACCTTCGCAACGGAAGCGGAGATCCGCGCCGTGGTGAATGCAGGTCCTGGTTCTCTGGGCCCGGTGAACATGCCTGTTCCGGTGGTCATTGACCGCACCGTTGCGGCGATGAGCGACTTCGCTGCGGGCGCAAACATCGACGGTAAACACTACTTCGGCATCAACTGGGATCGGGACGTGGCGACGCCGGAAGTGGCTGACATCCGTAACGTGGTCGCAGGCGATCCAAGCCCGGACGGCAAGGGTACCCTGATGATCAAACGCGGTATCGAAGTAGGCCACATCTTCCAGCTGGGCGATAAGTACTCACGCGCAATGAACGCTGCCGTTCAGGGCGAAGATGGTCGTAACCAGGTTCTGACCATGGGCTGCTACGGCATTGGCGTAACGCGCGTTGTTGCTGCCGCTATCGAGCAGAATTATGACGAACGCGGAATCGTCTGGCCGGATAACATCGCGCCTTTCCAGGTAGCGATCCTGCCAATGAACATGCACAAGTCTTACCGTGTGCAGGAGCTGGCTGAGAAACTCTACGCTGAGCTGAGCGCGAAAGGTATCGACGTGCTAATGGATGACCGTAAAGAGCGTCCTGGCGTGATGTTTGCTGACATGGAACTGATCGGTATTCCACACACCATCGTCATTGGCGACCGTAACCTCGACAGCGACGAGATTGAATACAAGTACCGTCGCAACGGCGAAAAACAGATGATCAAGACGGGCGATATTCTTGATTACCTGGTGAAAGCCATCAAAGGTTAAGAAACAAAAAACCCCGCCAGTGCGGGGTTTTTTAATGGCTATATCTTATTTACTGTCGCAGTCTTTCCCCGCAGCAAACTTCGCGTCTTTATCTGCCACTAGCGTTTTCACCAGCTCGCCGCTATCCGGGTTTGGCTCCAGCGTAAAATGCCCTTCAACCGTCAGCAACACTGGCTTACTGTCGTTGCCGCGCGCAACGGCATAGTCTCGCTCCAGCTGGGCATTGTTCGCCACGCTGACTTTCTTCCCGGTTGCACAGTCAGTGAAGATCGCCGCATCCGCCATGTAGAAATACATTCCTCGCATCGCCATTGGGGTGGCTGGCAGGGTCGCTTTCACCGGGGCCAACGTGTAGTTGAACTGGGATTCAATCGGATTGCCTTCGCGATCGAGCATCTCCATCCCCTCGCCTTTGGCGCGGAAGAAGGTTTTATCGCCCGTGGTATCCGTCAATACCAGCTTCTCAGCCGTACGCGCCCATGTTCCGTAAGATGCAAAAGAAGACGGTTCTTTCGCCCCCTGGTAACGCTGGTTCATGACCCAGGTGCCATCTTTTTGCAGGAACAGAGAGGTTTCGATGCCCTCGCAATCTGCACACGGTAATACGCCGCGCCAGCTTTGCTGCATCGGCTTTAATTCTTCATTTTGCGTTGGCTGTAGTACCTGCGTTTCCGAACGGTTATTACAGCCAAAAAGCGCAAACAGGCTTGTCACGGCCAGCGCTGATAATAATGCTTTTTTCACAATACTTTCCTTATGAAAAGGGTATCCCTTTCGTCACATTATGGGTGACGGACTTTGCCACGCAGTGATTTTACGGTGGATTTCTGCGCCTTCGATGACAACCGACGTTCTTTCGATGCCCGCGTTGGACGTGTTGCCCGGCGACTTTTTTGTACAGCCGTCAGCTCTTTGATGACCGCGACCAGCCGGGCAATTGCCGCTTCCCGGTTAAGCTCCTGGCTGCGATACTCCTGCGCTTTAATCACTATCACACCCTCGCTGGTGATCAGGTGATGGCTGGCGGCAAGCAGGCTTTCTTTATAATACTCTGGCAGGCTGGAGGCCCGAATGTCAAAGCGCAAATGGATAGCCGTTGAGGCCTTGTTAACGTGCTGCCCCCCTGCGCCCTGGGCCCGGATAGCGGTGATCTCCAGCTCGTTATCAGGGATGCTGACATTTCGGGACAATACAATCATGATGCGGGCTGCCAGGCCGTGAGATGAATTTCCAGATTATTCTGAGAATCGGAAAGCCAGATGGCACCGTCCTGAATTGTTGCCTGTAGCGCCATCGTCCGGCTGGCGAACGCACTCAGCTGCGCCAGCTGTTCATCATCCAGATACCAGACGGTAAGATTTTTGAACTGCGCACATTTATTTTTATTTTGTTGCCACCAGATCTCCGCCGCGCGCTGGTTGTAGGCAAACAACGCCACTTCAGCAGACTGGGTGCAGGCCTTTTTGATCCGGCGTTCATCCGGCAGGCCAAGCTCAATCCATAAATCGATACCCAGATGATCGTTGCGCAACCAGGCTTCCGGTTCATCTTCCGCGCTTAAACCACGGGTAAATTGCAGACGCTCGTCGGCATACTTAATCCACGCCAGCAGGCGCAGCATCATGCGCTCCTGGGTTTCAGAAGGGTGACGCGCCAGCGTCAATGACGCATCCAGAAACTGGTTACGGTCAAGATCCGCCACATTGACCACAGCTTTATAAATAGTCGCTTTTAGCGCCATGAGAGAACTCCTTTCGAATCAGGCGTACATTGTAGCGAAAACCGCGGCAAAAGGCTGTTACGAGGTGGTGGCTAACTCTTATCAAGGCGCTGATATTGCTTAAATGAGTATGGTATAGTCACCTTGCTAAACCGAGTTTAACTTCGTAGGCTTAATGATATCTCACAGTAAGTCAGTACGCTGGCAGGAGGTGATGTGAATAATTATTGTGAGTTGATTCGCAGACGGTATGCGGAGATCGCCAGCGGAGATCTGGGGTACATTCCGGATGCGTTGGGCTGTGTATTGAATGTGCTAAATGAAGTGGCCTCTGATGAGAGCCTTTCTGAATCGGTCAGGGAAAAAGCAGCGTATGCTGCGGCGAATTTACTGGTGAGCGATTATGTCGATGAATGATACCTATCAACCCATCAATTGTGATGACTATGACAACCTCGAACTCGCCTGCCAGCATCATTTAATACTGACGCTGGAGCTAAAAGATGGCGAAGTGCTAAAGGCAAAGGCCAGCGATCTGGTTTCCCGTAAAAATGTGGAATACCTGGTTGTGGAAGATGCAGGTGCAACGCGTGAGCTACGCCTCGACAAAATTGCCAGTTTCAGCCATCCGGAAATCGGCACCGTCGTGGTGAGCGAATCCTGATAACCAACGGGCAGCCAGGCTGCCCGTTACGCTTTCCATTCAAAATTAACACCCGCTTCAGCCCACCCCTCTTCAGTGATGAACACCCCTGCCGCCGCGATGAGCGTGTCGCCGTAAAACAGAAGCGGCGTGGTATCACGTCGCCAGGGCGGAACGTTCTGTTCCTGCCAGATTTTCTTCAGCTTACGCCCGCCGTTACGACCGACGATATGCAGCATGCCGCTGGCCCTGAAGCGTATGGTAACGTTCTCGTCCGGCTCAGGTAGACGCACATTGCCCGAATGACTTAACGCAACGACACCGGCATTCATCGGTAGCGTTAATGCTTTTTCCGGCGACGGCCAGTCGAGCACAACGTCAGCCAGCGACGGCACAGATTTTACCCACCAGAGTTGCCCTTTATAACGCCTGACGTCATAACCATTCAGGTGTATACACGGTGCGGCATCTTCCCTCGCCTGTGCAACTTCCTCCCAGATACGGTTGAGCATCGCCCGGGACGGCATAACCGCACGGTGGTAAGCCAGCCAGCGGCGAATCAGAGCAGCCCGACGCACGGGGCTCATCACCTTCAACGGCGCAACGTTCAGGGCACCGTCAGCGGTAATCAGTGTATTCAGCTCCCCGCTCAGCAACTCATCCAGCAAGCTTTCCTGTTCAGCACACAGCATGGCGCTTCTGGCCGCCGCTTCGGAAAAATGCGCCCAGCGCTCACTCAGCAGCGGTAAGACGCGCAGGCGCAGGAAGTTACGGTCGTAACTGTCGTCCTGATTGCTGTCGTCTTCAATCCAGCACAGATGATGCTGCTGCGCCCAGGCTTCCAGTGATGCGCGCGTCTCACCCAGCAGCGGGCGGATGAGCTCTGTTTCAGCAAAATCAGCGCGCTCAGGCATGGCGGATAAACCCGCAGGCCCGCTGCCCCGCTTGAGCGCCAGTAAAAACGTCTCGCACTGGTCGTCCAGATGCTGCGCGGTGACCAACGCTTCTCCAGGCTGTAATGCGCCAGAAAACGCGGCGTAGCGGGCTTTCCGCGCCTGCGCCTCAATACCCAGCCCCTCATCCTCAAGCGTGACGCGTTCAACGATCAGCGGGATCTCCCACCCTGAGCACACCGCTTCGCAGTGCGCCACCCAGTCGTCGGCATGGGGGCTTAAGCCGTGATGGATATGCATCGCCCGCAGCTGGACGTCAGGCTCACGGTCGCGCCAGAGCTTAAGGCGGTGCAGCAAAACGGTGGAATCCAGGCCACCGCTGAACCCCACCAGCAGCTGGCGGTAGGGTGAAACGGCGTGCGCGATAGCGGGTAAGGTCATAGGAAATTACACATAAAAAATGCCCGAACTGAACGGGCATTATCACACATGACGGCGATTACTGCTGATAAAGCTCCAGCGGCAGGCCGTCCGGATCGTTGAAAAAAGTGAAACGTTTATCGGTAAAGGGATCGACACGAATCGCTTCGCAGGCCACGCCGTGGGCTTCCAGATGTTTTACCGCGCTGTCCAGGTCATCGACGCTGAAGGCCAGGTGGCGCAGGCCGCAGGCTTCCGGGCGTGAAGGACGCGCTGGCGGGAAAGGAAAAGAGAACAGCTCAATCACATATTGACCGTTTAACGCCAGATCGCCTTTCCAGGAGTCGCGCTCCTCACGGTAGGCCTCGCTCAACAGCGTAAAGCCGAGAACGTCGCAGTAGAATGCCTTACTTTTCGCATAATCGGTGGCAATGATCGCAATATGATGAACCGCTTTTAAACCCAGCATAGTTTCTCCTTTTTATGATGTCCTGAACGTTACAACCGACAACCCGCCCCTGGCAAGCGGCCCCTTTTATTTTAGGACTCTCACCCAGTACACGCCGTTATCGTCGCGTTTCGCGCCATGAATATCCGTTTCAAAGCCGGGATAGTGGCGCCCCACCGAACAGAGCATCAGCAGGAAATCGAGCACCGCCCGGCTCTCCTCAGTGATCATTTCACCCGGCATCAGCAGCGGCACGCCCGGCGGATAAGGCAGGATCATGTTGGCCGATACCCGCCCGACCAGGTTCTCCAGCTCAACGGTTTCAACCTCCCCTTTCACCTGGCGCTGCCACGCCCTGTGCGGCGTCAGCTTCATTTCAGGCAGAACATCAAATGCCTGCAACATCAGGCGCGGCAGATCGTGCTGGCGGATCAGCCTGTGAATCCCCTGGGCCAGATCCTGAATACGCATATTGCGGTAGAAGTCAGGATCTTCCGCGTAGAGATCCGGCAGCATGTTCTTCACCCGCAGGTTCAGATCGTATGCGCGCTTAAACTCCATCAGTCCCCTGAGCAGCCCCATCGCGCGGGTTTTATCGATCCCGATGCTGAACAGGAACAGCAGATTATAGGGGCCGGTTTTCTCCACCACCACGCCGCGCTCATCAAGGAACTTCGCCACCAGCGCAGCCGGGATCCCTTCCTCACCCATCACACCCTGCTCATCCATGCCCGGCGTCAGGATTGTCACCTTAACCGGATCGAGGAACATGTGGTCCGCATCAGCATCCCGAAAACCGTGCCAGCTCTCCCCCGGCGCGACGGGCCAGCATTCTGCCTCATCAATCTCTTCCGGCTGCCAGATATCAAAGAACCAGCCGTCCGCTTCATCTTTAAGTCGCTGAACCTCTTTTCGGAAATGCAACGCCCGCTCCACCGAACGATTGATCAGGCGTTTACCCGGATTACCGCGCAGCATCGCTGCCGCCGTTTCGATGGACGCCACCAGCGGGTAGCTTGGCGACGTGGTCGTGTGCATCATGAAAGCTTCGTTGAAGGTGTCCTCGTCGTACTCACCCTTGATGTGAATGAGAGACGCCTGGGAAAACGCGGCCAGCATTTTGTGCGTCGACTGCGTTTCGAAGAACACCTTGCCCGGCACCCGCTCGCCGCTCATCCCACTTTTACCCGAGTAAATCGGGTGGAAATTAGTGTAAGGCACCCACGCGGAGTCAAAGTGAATCGACGGCACGTCCAGCGTCTGCTTGATCCAGTTCGTGTTGTAAAGCAGCCCGTCATAGGTGGAGTTGGTGATCACCGCATGCACAGGCCAGCTTGCCTCGGGGATAGCCGCGATCTTATTCTCAATGGCTTCATGCGCGAACTCACGGCGAGGAATGCCGCCGAGAATACCCAGCGCATTACGAGTAGGCGACAGCCAGAGCGGCACCACATCGCTCATCATCAGCAAATGCGCCAGTGATTTATGGCAGTTTCGGTCAATCAGCAGCGTACTGCCGGCAGGCGCGGCATACATCCCGACGATTTTGTTCGAGGTTGAGGTACCGTTGGTCACCATGTAGCTTTGCTCGGCGCCAAAGGTCCGGGCGATGTATTCTTCAGCTTCCAGATGCGGGCCGGTATGATCCAGCAGAGAGCCTAACTCGGTGACCGAAATCGACACGTCCGCCTTCAGCGTGTTACCGCCGAAGAAATCGTAGAACAGGCATCCCACCGGGCTTTTTTGATAGGCCGTTCCCGCCATATGGCCTGGCGTACAGAAGGTGTACTTCCCTTCTTTCACATAGGTGAACAATGCGCGCGTAAACGGCGGTGTGATGTTATCGAGGTATTCACCGGTGTACTGCTGAATGCGGGTCGCAATGTCCTCGGCAACGCCGAGTGAGTATTCGAAGAACCACAGCGCCATACGCATATCGTGCGCACTCACGTCCATGGTCGAGTGAGTGTTGATAAACGCGTACAGCGGAAGATATTCGTTGAGCTTATTGATATCGCTGCACAACTCCATGTCGTATTCGTCCCAGTCGAATATCACGCCACAGATGCGCGGATTGTGTTCGATAAATTTCAGCAGGTCGGCGCTGTTTTGCGGCCAGATCAGCTGGTATCCGCGTGCTTTAAGGGCTTGCTCCAGCTCCTTGATGGGTTCGTCTTTATAAAAGACGCCGTGTGGCCCCATGATGGCAATGATGTTCATGGTTTACCTCCTTGAAAAACATCAGATAAGCATAGTTAAGGTAAACGGCAGGTATAAAAAAAGCCGCAACAATGTGCGGCTTTTAGGATAATTGTGAGGCTTACGCGTAACCGTAGGTCATCAGACGCTGATAACGACGGTTGAGCAGATCTTCTGTGCTCAGCACGTCCAGGTCCGCCAGGTCTGCCAGCAGCTGCGCTTTCAGGGAAGCAGCCATCACTTCCGGCTTACGATGCGCGCCACCCAGCGGTTCAGGGATAACGGTGTCGATCAGCTTCAGCTCTTTCAGACGTGGGGCAATGATGCCCATCGCTTCAGCAGCCAGCGGCGCTTTATCGGCACTTTTCCACAGGATGGAGGCACAGCCTTCCGGAGAGATAACGGAATAGGTACTGTACTGTAGCATATTCACTTTATCGCCCACGCCAATTGCCAGCGCACCGCCGGACCCACCTTCACCGATAACGGTACAGATAACCGGCACTTTCAGGCGAGACATCTCGCGCAGGTTGCGTGCGATGGCTTCAGACTGACCGCGCTCTTCAGCGCCAACACCCGGGTAAGCACCCGGCGTGTCGATGAAGGTGATGATTGGCATATTGAAACGCTCAGCCATCTCCATCAGACGCAGGGCCTTACGGTAGCCTTCTGGTGCTGGCATACCGAAGTTACGACGGATTTTCTCTTTGGTTTCACGGCCTTTCTGATGACCAATGATCATCACCGGACGTCCATCCAGACGCGCGATACCGCCGACGATAGCTTTATCGTCAGCGTATGCGCGGTCGCCTGCCAGTTCGTCAAATTCGTCAAACGCCAGGCGGACATAATCCAGGGTGTACGGACGCTGTGGATGTCGCGCCAGCTGGGCGATCTGCCATGCGCCGAGATCGGCAAAGATTTTGCGCGTCAGTTCTACGCTTTTTTCGCGCAGACGATGCACTTCTTCGTCGATGTTAATATCCAGTTTTTCATCCTGACGGCTCACGGCTGTCAGAGAATCGATTTTCGCTTCCAGCTCTGCAATCGGCTGTTCGAAATCAAGGAAATTCAGACTCATAGTATTCCTGTATTAGTCAAACTCCAGTTCCACCTGCTCCGAACCAATGAGGCCACGGAGATCGTTCAGTAAACGATCGCTCGGAGAGACACGCCACGTTGCACCAAAGCGCAACCGCGCGCGTGCATCCGCCCTCTGATAGTAGAGATGTACTGGAATGGTCCCCGAGCGGTGGGGTTCCAGAGACTGACGGAGTCGGTTTAAAAGCTGGTCATCAATTTGCCTGTCCGTCAGCGAGATAGCAAGCCCGCGAGCATATTTTTCCCGGGCTTCGTCAATGTCCATCACTTCGCGGGCGGTCATTTTAAGCCCCCCGCTGAAGTCATCAAAGCTGACCTGTCCGCTGACGATAAGTATGCGGTCTTTTTCCAGCAATTGCTGGTATTTATCCAGCGCGTCGGTGAACAACATCACCTCCAGACGCCCGGAACGGTCATCCAGGGTACAGATGCCGATACGATTGCCGCGCTTGGTGACCATTACCCTTGCAGCAATCACGAGCCCCGCAGCCGTGGTGATTTTACCACGTTCTGTCGGATGCATGTCTTTAAGCCTGTGGCCGCCGACATAGCGCTCAATTTCTTTAAGATACTGGTTGATCGGGTGCCCCGTCAGGTACAGACCTAACGTTTCCCGCTCTCCATCCAGCACTACCTGTTCTGGCCACGGCTGGCAGTTGGAATAGGACTGCTCGATCTGCTCTGGCTCTTCCGCCAGCACGCCGAACATATCCGCCTGGCCAATGGCTTCCGCTTTCGCATGCTGATCGGCCGCCTTCAGCGCATCGCCGAGCGAGTTCATCAGCGCGGCGCGGTGTGGCCCCAGACGGTCAAACGCGCCGGACATGATCAGTTTTTCCAGCACGCGGCGGTTCAGTTTTTTGGTATCGGTACGGGCGCACAGATCGAACAGCTCACGGAAGTAGCCGCCGTTGTTACGCGCTTCAATGATCGCCTCGATCGGACCCTCACCCACGCCCTTGATCGCGCCGATCCCATAGACGATTTCCCCGTCATCGTTAACGTGAAAATGATACAGGCCCGAGTTAATATCCGGCGGCAGGATCTTCAGCCCCATGCGCCAGCACTCGTCCACCAGGCCAACCACCTTCTCGGTGTTGTCCATATCGGCAGTCATTACCGCTGCCATAAACTCAGCGGGATAGTGAGCTTTCAGCCACAGCGTCTGATACGAAACCAAAGCATAGGCGGCGGAGTGAGATTTGTTAAATCCGTACCCGGCGAATTTCTCCACCAGGTCGAAGATTTTCATCGCCAGTTCGCCATCGATGCCGTTTTTCTTCGCTCCATCTTCAAAGATGGAGCGCTGCTTGGCCATCTCTTCCGGCTTTTTCTTACCCATCGCACGACGCAGCATGTCTGCGCCGCCAAGGGTATAACCCGAAAGTACCTGGGCGATCTGCATCACCTGTTCCTGATACAGGATGATGCCATAGGTTGGCTCCAGTACCGGTTTCAGGCTTTCATGCTGCCACTGAACGTCCGGGTAGGAAATTTCTTCGCGCCCGTGCTTACGGTCGATAAAGTTATCCACCATCCCCGACTGCAACGGCCCCGGACGGAACAGGGCCACCAGCGCGATCATATCTTCGAAGCAGTCGGGTTGCAGACGCTTAATCAAATCTTTCATGCCGCGGGATTCAAGCTGGAAGACGGCTGTCGTCTCCGAGCGTTGCAGCATGTCGAAACTTTTCTTGTCATCAAGCGGGATAGCCGCGATATCCAGCGGCGGTTCGCCGTTCTTCTCGCGACGGGCGTTAATCATCTCCAGCGCCCAGTTGATGATGGTCAGCGTACGCAGGCCGAGGAAGTCGAACTTCACCAGCCCGGCGTATTCTACGTCGTTCTTGTCGAACTGGGTGACCGGATGCTGGCCCGCTTCGTCGCAGTACAGCGGCGCAAAGTCGGTGATTTTGGTCGGGGCGATAACCACCCCCCCCGCATGCTTACCGGCGTTACGCGTGACGCCTTCCAGCTTGCGCGCCATGTCGATCAGCGCTTTGACCTCTTCGTCGGCTTCGTAGATTTCCGGCAGCTGAGGTTCAGCTTCAAAGGCTTTCGCCAGAGTCATGCCCGGATCGGGCGGCACCAGCTTAGAGATACGATCGACAAAACCGTACGGGTGGCCCAGAACGCGGCCCACGTCGCGGATAACCGCTTTCGCCGCCATCGTCCCGAAGGTAATGATCTGTGAAACCGCATCACGACCGTACATATCGGCCACGTGCTCAATCACTTGGTCGCGTTTTTCCATGCAGAAGTCGACGTCAAAGTCGGGCATGGAGACACGTTCCGGGTTGAGGAAACGTTCGAACAGCAGGTCGAATTCCAACGGATCGAGGTCGGTGATTTTCAGTGCGTACGCCACCAGCGAGCCGGCACCGGAACCACGGCCCGGGCCTACCGGCACGCCGTTATCCTTCGACCACTGGATGAACTCCATCACGATCAGGAAGTAGCCAGGGAACCCCATCTGGTTGATCACCTGGAGTTCAATATCCAGGCGCTCGTCATATTCAGGACGCTTCTCTTTACGGACCGCTTCATCCGGGAAAAGGAATTCCAGACGCTCTTCCAGACCCTCTTTCGATTTCATGACCAGGAAATCTTCGGTGGTCATGTCGCCCGTCGGGAACTGCGGCAGGAAGTATTCGCCGAGACGCACGGTGACGTTACAGCGCTTGGCAATCTCTACGCTGTTTTCCAGCGCTTCCGGGATGTCCGAGAAAAGCTCACACATCTCCTCTTCGCTGCGCATGTACTGCTGCGATGAGTAGTTGCGCGGGCGTTTCGGATCGTCGAGGGTGAAGCCGTCGTGGATAGCGACGCGAATTTCATGCGCGTCAAAATCGCCCGCCTCAAGGAAGCGCACATCGTTGGTGGCCACTACAGGCAGGCCACGCGCTTCCGCCAGGGCGACGGCCGCATGCAGATAGCTCTCTTCGTCCGCACGCCCGGTACGGATCAGCTCCAGGTAATAGCGATCCGGGAAATACTCTTCGTAGAACGAGACGCACTGATCCACCAGCGCGTTGTTACCGCGCAGCAGACATTTGCCGACATCCCCCATACGACCACCGGAGATCAGCAGCAAACCTTCGTTCAGCTCTGCCAGCCAGTCGCGGTCAATCCATGGACCCAGTGCGCCGTAGCCGCGCTGGTAGGCTTTTGAGATCAGCAGAGTGAGATTCTGATAGCCCGTGTTATTCATGGCTAACACGGAAATTTGCGTCATCTCATCGCCGAGCAGGTCGCTCTGCACATGAAAATCCGCACCGACGATGGGCTTTAATCCTGCGCCATGCGCCGTTCCGTAGAACTTCACCAGGCCACACAGGTTGGTAAAATCGGTGATCGCCAGCCCAGGCATGCCAAGCGAGGCCGCCTTTTTTACCAGCGACCCGGTCTTTGCCAGCCCATCGATCATGGAGTAGTCGCTATGCACCCGCAGGTGTACGAAACGTGGTTCAGCCATCTTCAAATCCCGCGTTACTTAATTGCTTGCGTCTTGATTCAGGACACCAGTCCCAGCGCGCGTTTCACCGGGCCAAAGCTGCGCCGATGATGTTCAGTTGCGCCATGTTCAGCCAGCTTTTCCAGATGGAAAGCCGTTGGATATCCCTTGTGCTGGGCGAAACCATACGCGGGATAAGTGAGGTCCAGCGCGGCCATTTCAGCATCGCGCGTCACTTTGGCAATGATTGACGCCGCACTGATTTCTGCGACGCGGCTATCGCCTTTAACAACAGCCATGGAAGGCATCGGCAGCGCCGGGCAACGGTTACCGTCGATCAGTACATACTCAGGCACAATCTTCAGGCCCGCAACGGCACGCTGCATCGCCAGCATAGTAGCGTGCAGAATGTTTAGATCGTCAATCTCATGCGGTTCTGCGCGCCCGAGACTCCAGGCCAGCGCTTTCTCTTTAATTTCATCGAACAGCGCTAAACGACGCTTTTCGCTCAGTTTTTTCGAGTCGTTCAGGCCAACGATCGGGCGGGCTGGATCGAGGATCACCGCCGCGGTCACAACGGCACCCACTAACGGGCCACGACCGACTTCATCCACACCGGCAACGAGGTGGGTATGGGGATAAATAAATTCCATCATTGTGCTAACTCCAGCACCGCATCGGCCGCCTGCTCATCAGCATTACAGCGGATCAGTTGATGCAGTTCACGGAAGGTATCATGCATCTGGTGGCTGGTTTTACCGTTGGCCAGCAGCGGCAGCAGCGCATCTGCCAGCGCCTGCGGCTGACATTCATCCTGCAAGAGCTCTTTCACCAGCTCGCGACCCGCAAGCAGGTTTGGCAGAGATACGTAATCTGTTTTTACCAGACGTTTTGCCAGCCAGAAGGTAAACGGCTTCATGCGATAACCGACCACCATTGGGCATTTTGCCAGCATACACTCCAGCGCAGCCGTGCCGGAAGCCAGCAGTGCGGCATCGCTCGCAAACATGGCTTGCCGCCCTTTTCCGTCCAGCAAGCGGACGTGAAGATCCGGGGCGACGTCGGCTTTGATACGCTCAAACTGCTCCCGGCGTTTGGCATTCACCAGCGGCACGACCACTTCAAGATCGGGGTAAGTCTTGCGAAGAATTTGCGCCGTTTTCAGGAAATCGGCACTGAGCATTTCAACTTCCGCACCCCGGCTTCCTGGCAGCAGCGCCAGACAATGCACATCATGCGGGATGCCCAGTTCGTCACGCGCCGCGTTTTTATCCGGATCCAGTGGCATGGCATCCGCCATGGTATGACCGATAAAACGGCACGGGACATTAAATCTGTCGTAAAACGCTTTTTCGAAAGGCAGAAAAGCCAGCACCAGATTGGTGGACCGTCCGATTTTGAAAACGCGTTTCTGTCGCCACGCCCACACGGATGGGCTGACGTAATGGATCGTTTTGATCCCCTGCTTTTTCAGGTTCCCTTCAAGGGTAATATTGAAATCAGGCGCATCAATGCCGACAAATACATCGGGCTTGAGGTCGGTAAAGCGGCGGGTAAGGTCGGCGCGGATATGCAGCAGGCGACGCAAGCGGCCCAGCACCTCGACGATGCCCATCACAGCCAGCTCTTCCATTTCATACCAGGCTTCGCAGCCTTCGGCCTGCATTAGCGGCCCAGCCACGCCCACAAAGCGGGCATTGGGTACACGGGCTTTAAGCGCGCGGATAAGACCTGCACCAAGAATATCGCCGGAGGTTTCTCCGGCGACCAGGGCGATGGTAAGCGGACGACTGTCGACCATTAACGAATCAGACCACGGGTTGAACGTTCAAAGAATTCCATGAACGTTTTCACTTCAGGGTGCTTATTCGCCAGCTCGGCAATTTCCGGCTTAGCCTCTTCCAGCGTTTTACCGCTACGGTACAGCAATTTGTACGCGTTGCGGATCGCGGTAATCGCTTCGCGGCTGAAGCCACGACGCTTGAGACCTTCAATGTTCACGCCAAACGGCGTGGCATGGTTGCCCTGCGCAATCACAAACGGTGGGACGTCCTGCGCCACACCGGAGCATCCGCCGACCATCACGTGTGCACCAATGATGCAGAACTGATGGACTGCGGTCATGCCGCCAATAATGGCGAAATCATCGACCGATACGTGTCCCGCCAGCGTTGCGTTGTTGGCGAGAATACAGCGGCTCCCCACGGTACAGTCGTGCGCAATGTGCGCATTAACCATAAACAGGTTGTCGCTGCCCACCTTCGTCAATCCACCGCCTTGCGTTGTACCACGATGAATGGTGACGCTTTCGCGAATGCGGTTACGATCGCCGATTTCCACGCGGGTCGGTTCGCCAGCATACTTGAGATCCTGGTTAACTTCGCCGATGGAGGCGAACTGATAGATCTCATTGTTGCAGCCAATGGTGGTATGACCATTCACGACAACGTGAGATTTCAGTACTGTACCCTCACCAATTTCGACATGGGGTCCAACAATACAAAACGGGCCGATGTGGACATTGGCACCAATGATGGCACCCGTTTCCACAATGGCGGTAGGATGAATAAAGGCGGATTTATCAATCACGTATCAGGCCTCCCGGCTACGCGCACACATCATTGTCGCTTCGCAAACAACTTTGCCGTCAACCATAGCTACGCCTTTGAAGCGAGTCAGGCCGCGACGCGTTTTTTCAAAAGTGACTTCCATGATCATTTGATCACCAGGCACGACCGGACGCTTGAAGCGCGCTTCATCGATACCCGCGAAGTAATAGAGTTCACCCGGTTCCAGTTTACCTACGCTTTTAAACGCCAGAATACCGGTAGCCTGTGCCATCGCTTCCAGGATCAATACCCCCGGGAAGATAGGCTTACCAGGGAAGTGCCCCTGGAAGAACGGCTCGTTAACGGAGACATTTTTCACTGCGCGCAGAAAACGACCTTCTTCAAAATCCAGCACACGGTCTACCAGTAAAAACGGATAGCGGTGCGGCAGAAGTTCTAAAATCTCTTCAATATGCAGAGTATGAGTGTCAGTAGTCAAAATACTCTTCCTGTCAAATGTACTAAGTAGCAATAATAACACGGCCTGCCGGTTTATAAACAAAGCCGACAGGCCGGGAAATTTAGCGTTAAACGGATGAACGCTTAGTCTTGTTGATCGATTTTGCGCTCAATCGCTTTGAGTCGCTTGCTCATATCATCAATATTCATCACCAGTGCAGCTGTTTTACGCCAGACCTTGTTCGGTTGCAGCGGAATACCGGAGGAATAAACGCCAGGCTCAGTGATTGGACGCATCACCATGCCCATCCCCGTCACCGTGACTTTGTCGCATATTTCCATATGGCCATTGATCACGCTGGCACCGCCAATCATGCAGTAACGGCCAATTTTCAGGCTGCCTGCCATGATAACACCACCCGCAACTGCGGTATTGTCGCCAATCACAACGTTATGTGCAATCTGGCACTGGTTGTCTATGATAACACCGTTACCAATAATGGTGTCGTCAAGCGCACCGCGGTCGATGGTGGTGCAAGCGCCGATCTCCACACGATCGCCGATAATCACGCGACCCAGCTGAGGGATCTTAACCCAGTTACCCCGATCGTTAGCGTAACCAAATCCGTCAGAACCAATCACCGTGCTGGACTGTACGAGACAATTCTCGCCAATCTCAACCTCATGGTAGACAGAGACATTGGCCCACAGACGAGTCCCTGCGCCAATTTTCGTATTTTTTCCAACAAAGCAGCCTGGGCCAATCACCACGTTATCACCCAGCACGACGCCGGATTCGATAACGGCGTTTGCGCCGACTGATACGTTGTTACCCAGCTGAGCCGTCGGATCAATCGCAGCACTGGCTGCAATGTTCTGTGCCGGCTGCGGCGTGGTATCAAGAATTTGGGCCATGCGCGCATAGGTCAGGTAGGGATTTTTCACTACCAGTGCAGCGCTAGTGGCAAACGGAAGATCGTCCTGCGTCAGAACAACGGCAGACGCCTGGCACTGGGCCAGGTGTTCACGGTACTTAGCGCTTACCATGAAGGTAATAGTGCCTGCTTTAGCAGATTGCATGGACGCAACAGCGGTGATGACGATATCGCCATCACCGTGTAATTCTGCATCCAACTGCTGAGCTAAATCAGCCAGTCGAATTGAAGGCATTACTTATTTAACCTGTTTCAGAACATCAGCGGTGATGTCTTTAACATCGCTGCTGTTGAATGCAACGGCGTTCGAATCAACAACCAGATCGATGCTCTGATCGGCTGCGACTGCTTTAACGGCAGACTGAATACGCGTCACCAGTTTGCCACGCTCTTCGTTAGAACGACGCTGACGATCCTGCTCGAAAGCCTGCGCTTTCTGAGAGAAGGTCTGGCGCTGAGACATGACGTCTTTTTCCAGTTTGCTGCGCTCGCTCGCTTTCATGGTAGAACCATCACGCTGAAGACGCTGCATCTTGGACTGAAGATCACCTTCCATACGTTGCAGTTCGCTCGCACGGCCTTTGAATTCGTTTTCCAGCGTTGCAGAAACACCGGTTTTCTGTGCAACCTGCTGGAACAAATTACCCATGTTGACGATTGCAATTTTATCCGCTGCCTGAGCAGAAGTTGCCATCGCTAAACCGAGACCTGCAGCTAATAACCACTTTTTCACAATTAACTCCTTACCATCCCATTGGCACCCGAGGGGTACCGTTCTTTGCGTGGCAAGGCGATCGTTTTACCGATCGCCGGTTGTCAGCGCTACACTGCCAACGCATTCCATTGCAGCGGATTATTACCAGGTTTTACCAATGTTAAACTGGAACTGCTCCGCTTTGTCTCCATCGTATTTCTTAAACGGCTGGGCGTAAGAGAAGACCAACGGCCCCAGCGGTGACATCCATTGTAATGCGATACCTGCGGACATGCGAATGTTGCTCGGATCGCTGTAGTCCGGCACACCAGCAAGGCGCGTT
The DNA here is from genome assembly GCF_004136805.1 of Enterobacter cloacae complex sp. GF14B. Lineage (NCBI taxonomy): Bacteria > Pseudomonadati > Pseudomonadota > Gammaproteobacteria > Enterobacterales > Enterobacteriaceae > Enterobacter > Enterobacter cloacae complex sp. GF14B. The sequence goes on along the minus strand of NZ_QFRV01000037.1, from coordinate 22,680 downwards.
TCAGTCGTGTTCTGCCAGTTGGTATCCCACACTGTACCTGCATCCATAAAGAAAGAGGTGCGGACAGAGTTTGCGTACTTGTCGCTGATAAACGGCGTAGGCGTGATGAACTCGAGGCTCGCCACGGCCATAGCGTTACCACCTACTGCATCATCGGAACTACATACGTTCTTATTGCCTGCTCCGTCCGTAGCCGGTTTGTTGCAGTTATCTTCGTCATTACCGCCGTAATAAACCGCTTTCGGACCAATGTTATTGGACTGGAAGCCACGCACGGTGCTTGAACCACCGGCGTAGAAGTTTTCATAGAACGGCAGTTCTTTGCTTCCAATACCGTCACCATAACCCCAACGGGTACGACCCAGAACAACCCACTTGTGATCTTCATCAATTGGGAAGTAGGACGCCGTATCCAGCGTGACCTTGTAGAACTCGTTATCCGAGCCCGGGATAGTCACTTTACCGTTCAGGTTGACACGTGAACCTTCCGTCGGGAAGTAGCCACGGTCAAGACGGTTGTAGGTCCAACCGTAGTTGAAGGTGAAGTCATCCGCGGCGAAACCGTTGTCATCGCTGGACGTACTCGCCGACTGACCGATGGAGTCCAGGTAACGCCACATCGCCACCTGCGGTTGCATGTTGGACAGGTCGTTATGCACGTACCCTAAACCTGCGCGCAGGGTGTTGTATTCGTTAACCGGGAAGCCGAGCGTACCATCCAGACCGTAACTCTTGTTGGTATACGAGGAGAGGTCCGCGTCATCCGCTTTAAAGTCGTTATAGAAGATACGACCGCCCAGGCTTACACCGTCAACGGTGAAGTATGGGTTGGTAACAGAGAACTCAGAGTAGGTCTGGTAGTCGTTTTTCGTCCCGTTGATACCGACAGAGTAGCCCGTACCCAGCCAGTTATCCTGCTGAACACCGACCTGGAAGCTCACGCCACTTTCAGTACCGTAACCAATACCGAAGTTGAAGCTACCGGTATTACGTTCTTTAACTTTATAAACAACATCAACCTGATCCGGACGACCTGGTACACGCTGAGTATCGGTATCGACCGTTTCGAAATAGCCCAGACGGTTCAGACGCTCTTTACCCTGGTCTACCAGATCGCTTCCCAGCCATGCCCCTTCCATCTGGCGCATTTCACGGCGCAGAACGGAGTCTTTAGAGGTATCGTTACCTTCGAAGCGGATCTTACGCACATAGAAACGGTTGCCCGCATCAACGTTAACGTGCAGCTTAACGGTTTTATCCGTGTCGTTAATTTCCGGCTGCGTTTGCACACGCGGATACGCATAACCATAACGGCCGAGCAGCTTCTTAATGCTGTCTTCCATTTTGGTGACTTTAGATCCGCTGTACAGATCGCCCGGCTGAATTTTGGTCAGAGATTCAATTTCAGCTGAATGTCCTGCCAGGTTGCCGCTGACTTCAACACCTGAAAGCGTGTACTTATCGCCTTCAGTGATGTTAACGGTAATGTAGATACCTTTCTTGTCCGGAGTCAGACTCACCTGAGTTGAATCGATGTTGAAACGGGCGTAACCGCGATCCAGATAGTAGCTGCGCAGGGTTTCAAGGTCACCCGCCAGTTTCTGTTTCTGGTATTTACGATCGCCCACCACGTTCCACCACGGCACTTCGTCACGCAACTGGAAGTTGGAGATCAGTTCGTCGGTGCTGAACGCGTGGTTACCCACGATGTTGATCTGCTGGATCTTCGCAGAAACACCTTCCTGGAAGACCAGTTTCAGGTCGACACGGTTACGTGGCAGCGGTGTAACAACCGCTTTAACGCTCGCGCTGTATTTACCGACGCTGTAATAGAAATCTTCCAGACCTTTTTCAATGTCTGCAAGGGTTGTGCGGTCCAGAGATTCCCCCACACGAACACCCGATGCCTCAAGGTTCTGCTTGAGCATGTCATCTTTCACCGACTTGTTGCCGGAGAAAGTGATGCTGGCAATCGTTGGACGTTCTTTTACCTGAACCACCAGCGTATCACCATCGCGCAGGACGCGGACGTCCTCAAAGTTGCCAGTGGCAAACAGAGCACGGATGGTGTTACTGATATCTTCATCATTAACCGTATCGCCGGGGCGCACAGGCATACTGAGGAGGGCCGCACCAACGGCGACACGCTGAAGGCCTTCGAAATGAATATCTTTCACTACGAACCCGTCAGCACCGTATACGGTCGCGCTGCTAAACAGCAGCGACGCTATGAGCAACTTTTTCATCGCCATCGTTATTATGCGTTCTTCCTAACTAACTCTCTTACAACCGAGAGAAATCATTGAAAAGTGCAAGCCCCATTAACAGCACCAGCAAAATCGAGCCAATGCGATAACTAAAGTCTTGAACTCGCTCGGATACCGGTCCGCCTTTTAGCTTTTCAATCGCTAAAAACAGCAAATGGCCCCCATCTAGTACGGGAAGCGGGAACAGGTTGATTATCCCCAGGTTCACGCTAATCAGCGCAAGGAACATGAGATAGTAAATCACCCCGAACTCCGCTGACATCCCAGCCCCCTGAGCAATCGAAATTGGCCCACTGAGGTTGTTCAGTTTCACATCACCGGTTATCAATTTCCCCAACATGTTGACCGTAAGCTTCATCAGCTGCCATGTTTTATCCGTGGCCTCAACGATGGCGCTAAACGGCCCATACTGGCGTATTGTCTTGTACTCATCTGGCAGTGGGATCACTTTCGGCACAACGCCGGCAAACCCTTCCGCCTTACCGCCGCCCGATTTGGTATCCGGGGTGAGAGTCAGTGAGAGCGAACTCCCCTGCCTTTCCACTTCCAGCGCGAGCGGCTTGCCTGGATTATCGCGCACCAGAGTAACAAAGGTCATCCATTGTGTTAATGGCTGACCATCGACTTTAACGATCCTGTCACCCGCTTGTAAACCTGCTTTACTCGCTGCCGATTTGGCCTGTACTTCGGCTAATACCGGCTCGATCTGCGCGCCGCGCGGTCGAATCCCGAGTGCGGCGACAGGGTCCTCTTTGTCTGGCTCAAAGCGCCAGTGGCGTAAATCCAGCACTTTTTCCTGCCGCTGGTCGGAACCAAATGGCGATACGCTGACGGTTGTCTGCTCATCACCGATTTTGGCAACCAGTTGTAACCTCACGGCATCCCAATCAGGGGTTTCGATACCATCAATCGCTTTAAGTTCCATTCCCGGTGTAATTTGCGCCGTTGCCGCAATAGAACCCGTGGTGATTTCGCCCACGACCGGGCGCACGCCAGGCACGCCGATGATAAACACCAGCCAGTAGGCGAAGATAGCGAAGATGAAATTGGCTACCGGGCCGGCAGCGATGATGGCAGCACGTTGTCCAACAGTTTTATTGTTAAACGCGCGATGGCGAAGTTCCGGGGCGACAGGCTCAACGCGTTCGTCGAGCATTTTGACATAGCCGCCCAGGGGAATCAGAGCGATGACAAACTCGGTGCCATGCTTATCGGTACGCTTCCAGAGCGATTTGCCAAAGCCAATCGAGAATCGCTCCACCCGCACACCACAGCGCCGGGCAACCCAGAAATGGCCAAATTCATGCACGGTAATCAGTACACCCAGTGCAACAATGAACGCCGCCAGATTCCAGAGAATGCTCAGCATAAAACCTTCCGTTATATCGTCCCAAACACCAGTAAAAGCAGGCAAGCAAATACAGGAACAGCCGCGGTAAGGCTGTCAATGCGATCCAGTATTCCGCCATGTCCTGGAATCAGGTGACCACTGTCCTTAATCCCTGCTTCACGCTTAAACATACTCTCGGTTAAATCACCCAGCACCGATGCCAGCGCCGCGAAAATCGAACATACCAGCAGCGTGGAGGGGGCAACCTCAAGATTCGCCCAGACCCCATAGCCCCAGGAGATAATTGCTGCCGTAAACAGGCCGCCAATGAAGCCTTGCCAGGTTTTGCCCGGAGAAACCTTTGGCGCCAGTTTATGTTTGCCGAACAGTTTACCAAACATATAGGCCCCGGAGTCAGCCCCCCAGACGAGAATCATCACATAAAGCAGCCATATCGCGCCGCTGTAGTGGTTTTCGTCATAGTGCCAGGCGCGCAGCGCAACCATCCCCCAGAAAAAGGGAACAATCGTGAGCAGACCAAAAATAAGGCGCAACACTTTAGAGTTACGCCAGATCGCCGCAGAGCCTGGATAGAAAAGCACTAAAACAAGCGCAGCAATCCACCAGGCCAGCGATATCCATAAGGATCCGGCAACCAGCGGCTGGTGAACATCGTGATGATATTCAGGCAAGGTATACAGCATCAGGGCCAGTAAAAAACCACAGAGTACCGCCAGCCATACCCGCTGAGTGCGCGAGGTAAAGCCGCTAAGCTGCCCCCATTCCCACGCGGCGAGCATACACACCACCAGCGTAACAATAGCGAATCCCACCGGAGGCAGTAAAAACAGCGCTGCGATGACGACGGGTATTAATACAAAAGCGGAAATCAGGCGATACTTCAGCAAAAGCTACCCCCATCAGGCGTTATCGCCACCAGGCTCGGTGCCGCCGAAACGACGCTCTCGATTGGCAAAGGCATGCAGCGCACCTTCAAAGTCTTGTTCATCAAAATCTGGCCAAAGAACATCCGTAAAGTAAAGTTCGGCGTAGGCAATTTGCCACAGCAAAAAGTTACTAATGCGATGCTCCCCCCCTGTCCTTATAACCAAATCCACGGGTGCCAGTTCATTCATGCAGATTTGCTGACTCAGCGCCTCTTCATCAATCTGGTCGGGTCTTAACAGCCCTTCCTGAACCTGCTCAGCCAGATGCCGAACCCCCTGGATAATATCCCAGCGTCCGCCGTAATTCGCCGCGATATTGAGCGTCAGGCCGGTATTATTTTCCGTCAGCGCTTCTGCTTTGCGAATCCGTTCCTGCAAACGTGAGTTAAAACGACTGGTTTCGCCAATAATACGCAAGCGGACGTTGTGGCGGTGCAGGCTTTTTACTTCGCTATCGAGCGCCCACACGAACAGTTCCATCAACGCAGTCACTTCCTGCGCAGGTCGATTCCAGTTCTCACTGCTAAAAGCATAGAGCGTTAACGCATCAATGCCGTTATTGGCGGCAAAAGAAACGGCGCGGCGAACAGATTTCGCCCCAGCTTTATGCCCAAAGGCTCGTATCTTCCCTTGTCTTTTCGCCCAGCGGCCATTGCCATCCATGATGATTGCAACATGGCGACAGCCATGTGCTGGCAAGTTTTCGCTTATTGGTTGATTCGCAGACAACATAACGCGTTTTTAGTCCCTGAAAGGATTTAACGGTACACAGGAATATTGAAGCCTATACATAAAAAAGCCGTGTCAAACCACGGCTTACCTGACCACTTAAAGCCAAATACCTGCGATCAGGTGGCGCAGACTATATCACTGAAGCCCAACGCTAACAAATAGCACGACGACTAGTGCTTGCTTTATCACCAGCTTGCGAGACGTGTCACCTGTTTACGCGCAACAATGCGTGCCTGTTCATCCACGGCCAGCACCTCTTCCACGCTCTGCGGCTCACGCAAATCCATCATCTCCAGCACGGATAAATTCAACGCGGCGATATCAGTAAAGCGGATCTGCTGGTTCAGGAATGCTTCAACGGTCACTTCATTGGCTGCATTAAGCGCCGTTGTCGCCGCCTGCCCCTGATCGAAGGCCGTCATCGCCAGTTTCAGACAGGGATAACGGTCGTAATCAGGCTCGCTAAACGTCAGTGAACTCAGCTTGCAAAAATCGAGAGGCTTAACGCCCGATTTTACGCGGTTTGGCCACGCCATTGTATGAGCAATTGGCGTACGCATATCCGGTTCGCCCAGCTGGGCCAACACGCTGCCGTCCTGATAGCGCACCATCGAGTGAATCACCGACTGCGGGTGGATCAGCACTTCCATCTGTTTCGCCGACGCATTGAACAGCCAGCGAGCTTCAATGTATTCCAGACCTTTGTTCATCATGGTGGCCGAATCGACGGAGATCTTACGCCCCATTGACCAGTTCGGATGACGACATGCCTGATCCGGCGTCATTGCGCTCAATTCAGACAGTGGCGTTTCACGGAACGGGCCACCAGACCCGGTAAGCAGAATCGACACAACGCCATTCTGCTCCAGGTCAGCGTACCCCAGGTTTTGTTGAAAAGGTTGGGGTAAACTCTGAAAAATGGCGTTGTGCTCGCTATCGACCGGCAAAAGACGTGCCCCACGCTGTTTTACCGCGTCCATAAAGAGACGTCCGCAGGTGACCAGCGACTCTTTGTTCGCAAGCAGGACATCTTTTCCCGCATCGATCGCGGCAAGCGTCGGCAGAAGACCCGCCGCCCCGACGATTGCCGCCATAACCTGATCAACTTCATCAAGCGCGGCCATATCGCACGCCGCCTGTTGCCCGCTGAGCACCTCGGTACGGCAGCCCTTCTCCTGCAACAGCGCTTTTACCTGGCGGGCGCTCTCTTCATCATCCATCACCGCAAAACGGGGGGTAAACTCCAGGCACTGTTCGACCATTCGCTGCACGTTTTTTCCGGCCACAAGCGCGGCTACGGTGTAGCTGTCAGGATTATGACGTACAACGTCGAGAGTGCTGCAACCGATAGAGCCGGTCGAGCCGAGGAGAGTGAGATGCTTCATGAGATGCCCAAAAGTTAGACCAGATAAAAGCAAAACGCCGCCAGCAAGACTCAATGTCCTTCTGAACGGCGTTTATCAGTGTACAGCGAAAATCAGAACTGCATCAGTTCCGCTTCTTTTTCTGCCAGCGCCGCATCAATTTTCTTGATCGCCGCGTCGGTCATTTTCTGAATGTCGTCCTGAGAACGACGATCGTCGTCTTCGCTGATCTCTTTTTCTTTCAGCAGAGCTTTCACTTTATCGTTCGCATCGCGACGCACGTTACGTACAGAAACGCGACCCTGCTCAGCTTCACCGCGAACCACTTTGATCAGGTCTTTACGACGCTCTTCCGTCAGCGGAGGCAGTGGTACGCGAATATCCGCGCCCGCTGAGCTTGGGTTCAGACCCAGGTCAGATGCCATGATCGCTTTTTCAACGGCCGGGCTCATTGAGCGATCGAACACGTTGATTTTCAGGGTACGGGTATCTTCTACCGTCACGCTCGCCAGCTGACGCAGTGGCGTAGGCGTACCGTAGTATTCTACGATGATGCCATCCAGCAGGCTTGGGGAAGCTCGGCCAGTACGGATTTTGCTGATTTGGTTTTTGAACGCTTCTACGCATTTGTCCATGCGTACTTCAGCATCTTTTCTGATGTCGTTAATCACGTTACGGATCCTTGAAAACTTGTCTCAGGCAGACTATCCGCCAGCACAGCGCTACAGGCGTGCTAAGTATAGTCGCGTTTAATTCATGACAACGCCAAAGGCGCGCCCGGGTAAGATACCACGTCGAAATAAAGCGGAATCTTACCTGTATTTATCGCCGACGGAAATTATTCCGTGATCAAAGTGCCTTCTTTTTCGCCCATAACAACGCGACGCAGCGCGCCAGGCTTGTTCATATTGAAGACACGGATCGGCAGTTTGTGGTCACGAGCCAGCGTAAAGGCGGCAAGATCCATCACTTTTAGCTCTTTTTCCAGCACTTCGCTGTAGCTCAGCTGATCGTACATGGTCGCTGAAGGATCTTTTGCCGGGTCGGCAGTAAACACGCCATCTACTTTGGTCGCTTTCAGCACCACATCGGCTTCGATTTCGATACCGCGCAGGCAGGCTGCGGAATCGGTGGTAAAGAACGGGTTACCCGTACCGGCGGAGAGGATCACCACGCGGTTGTTGCGCAGCAGGCTGATGGCCTCTGCCCAGCTGTAATTATCGCATACGCCATTCAAAGGAATAGCGGACATCAGGCGAGCGTTCACATAGGCGCGATGAAGCGCATCACGCATCGCCAGGCCATTCATCACGGTTGCCAGCATACCCATGTGGTCGCCCACTACGCGGTTCATCCCCGCTTTCGCCAGACCAGCACCACGGAAAAGGTTGCCACCGCCAATGACCACGCCAACCTGAATACCCAGTTCGACCAGTTCTTTGATTTCCTGTGCCATGCGATCAAGGATGCTTGCGTCAATACCGAAGCCTTCCGATCCTTGCAGCGCTTCGCCACTCAGCTTAAGCAGAATGCGTTTGTACACGGGTTTTGCATTGGTAGCCATGTTTCTTTCCTGAGACTGTCAACGATTAAGATGGGGTTAATTCTGGCGACATGATATGTCGCAAATCAGCACAGCGATACTGGAGCCTGTCTGATTTCGTGAGACGGGTGACAAAAAGAAGCCGCCCTCAGGCGGCTCCTTTTCAATCATTAAGACTGCTTGGACATTGCAGCAACTTCTGCTGCGAAGTCAGTCTCAACTTTCTCGATGCCTTCGCCCACTTCGAAGCGGATGAAGCCAGTTACATCAGCGTTGTGCTCTTTCAGCAGCTGAGCAACAGACTTGCTTGGATCCATTACGAAAGGCTGGCCAGTCAGAGAAACTTCGCCGGTGAATTTCTTCATGCGGCCTTCAACCATTTTCTCTGCGATTTCTTTTGGCTTACCAGACTGCATCGCGATGTCCAGCTGAACCTGGTACTCTTTCTCTACCACTTCAGCAGACACGTCTTCTGGCTTAACGAATTCTGGTTTGCTTGCAGCGATGTGCATTGCCAGCTGTTTAACCAGCTCTTCGTCAGCGCCTTTAGCCGCAACCAGAACACCGATACGCGCGCCGTGCTGGTAAGAGCCCAGAACGTCACCTTCCAGGGAAGCAACGCGACGGATGTTGATGTTCTCACCGATTTTAGCAACCAGCGCAACACGCTCTTCTTCGAACTGTGCTTTCAGAACTTCAACGTCAGTGATTTTGCCTGCAACCGCTGCGTCCAGAACTTTGTTAGCAAATGCCTGGAAACCAGCATCTTTAGCAACGAAGTCAGTCTGGCAGTTAACTTCCAGAATGATGCCGTAGTTGCCGTCGATTTTGGTGATGATCACGCCGTCAGCAGCAACGTTGCCTGCTTTCTTAGCTGCTTTGATCGCACCGGATTTACGCATGTTTTCGATTGCCAGCTCGATGTCGCCGTTCGCTTCGGTCAGCGCTTTTTTGCAATCCATCATGCCTGCGCCAGTACGCTCACGCAGCTCTTTTACCAGGGATGCGGTAATTTCAGCCATTCTTAAATCCTCGGGAGATGTGAACTGCCCGGCCGGGAGCCAAACAGTATAAATTGAAAAAAGGGGCCGATAATGGGCCCCTATTCATACACGGTACTAATAAGGGGTAAAACCTTATTATTCAGCTTCTACGAAGCTTTCTTCCGCCTGAGAAGCCAGATCCTGGGAACGGCCTTCACGAACGGTAGCAGCTACAGCGCTCAGGTACAGGCTAACAGCACGGATTGCGTCGTCGTTACCCGGGATAACGAAGTCAACACCGTCCGGATCGGAGTTGGTATCAACGATAGCGAATACCGGGATACCCAGGTTGTTAGCTTCTTTGATTGCGATGTGCTCGTGGTCTGCATCGATTACGAACAGCGCGTCTGGCAGGCCGCCCATATCTTTGATACCGCCCAGGCTGTTTTCCAGCTTGTCCAGTTCACGAGTGCGCATCAGCGCTTCTTTCTTAGTCAGCTTATCGAAAGTACCGTCCTGAGACTGGGTTTCCAGATCTTTCAGGCGCTTGATGGACTGACGAACAGTTTTCCAGTTGGTCAGCATGCCGCCCAACCAGCGATGGTTCACGAAGAACTGGTCGCAGCTGTTAGCAGCATCTTTCACAGCTTCGCTTGCAGCGCGCTTAGTACCAACGAACAGAATCTTACCTTTACGGGAAGAGATCTTGTTCAGCTCAGCCAGGGCTTCGTTGAACATTGGTACAGTCTTCTCAAGGTTGATGATGTGAACTTTGTTACGTGCGCCGAAGATGAAAGGCTTCATTTTCGGGTTCCAGTAACGGGTCTGGTGACCGAAGTGAACACCAGCCTTGAGCATGTCGCGCATGGAAACAGTTGCCATGTTTAAAACCTCTATATTGAAAGTTGGGGTTATGCCTCCACGTATCCCATATTACCGACCCCGAAGGGCACCCCGGAATATGTGCCGATACGTGTGTGTTGTTACACAAAGTGAGATTTGTCGCTCCCGTCCAGCCTGTGTATCTGAGATGGATCGGAAGTCCGGCGCGCTTTATATCACAAAACACGGCCAGAAACCAATAATTGTTGGCGGAGTGTGCTGTTAATGATTCTCAATTTGGCACGGGGTGCGCCTGACTGATACCATTGACAACACTTACACTAGTATTGTCGAAAAAATCGACACCGATGGACAGATTACATGGCTATCTCTATTAAGACACCTGAAGAAATTGAAAAGATGCGCGTCGCCGGTCGTCTGGCCGCGGACGTGCTGGAAATGATTGAGCCGTTTGTGAAACCGGGCGTCAGCACTGGCGAACTGGATCGCATCTGTAACGACTATATCGTCAACGAACAGCACGCGGTCTCCGCCTGCCTTGGCTATCACGGTTTCCCGAAATCCGTCTGCATCTCTATTAATGAAGTGGTTTGCCACGGCATTCCGGATGACGAGAAGCTGCTGAAAGATGGCGACATCGTCAACATCGACGTGACCGTCATCAAAGACGACTACCACGGCGACACCTCTAAGATGTTCATCGTTGGCAAGCCAACGATTCTGGGCGAGCGTCTGTGCAAAGTAACGCAAGAGAGCCTCTACCTGGCGCTGAAAATGGTGAAGCCGGGCATCCGCCTGCGCACCATCGGCGCCGCAATCCAGAAATTTGTGGAAGCGGAAGGTTTCTCCGTGGTGCGCGAATATTGCGGTCACGGTATTGGTCGTGTGTTCCATGAAGAACCGCAGGTTCTGCACTACGATGCAGACGACGGCGGCGTAGTGCTGCAAAAGGGCATGACCTTCACGATCGAGCCAATGGTCAACGCGGGTGATTACCGCATCCGTACCATGAAAGATGGCTGGACGGTAAAAACCAAAGACAGAAGCTTGTCTGCCCAGTACGAGCATACTATTGTGGTTACAGACAACGGCTGCGAAATTATGACGTTGCGCAAGGATGACACCATCCCGGCGATACTGACGAACATTGAGTGATAAGAAGCCGGCGAATGCCGGCTTTTTTAATGGCGATAGCTTTTTCTTATGGGTGGCGCACGATGAGTAATCTCTTACCCGAACAGTATGCTAACACAGCACTTCCCACCCTCCCCGACCAGCCTGATAACCCGGGCGTCTGGCCACCGCATGAACTGACCTGCGCGCATATCAAAGCCCACATGGAGGTTTTCCATCGCTGGCTGGGAAGCGCATTTGACGCAGGCGTTTCGGCCGAGCAGCTCATTGAAGCGCGCACCGAATTTATCGACCAGCTCCTGCAACGTCTCTGGATCGACTACGGTTTCGGACAGGTGAGCGACGTCGCGCTGGTTGCTGTTGGCGGCTATGGCCGGGGTGAACTGCATCCGCTCTCTGATATCGACCTGCTGATCTTAAGCCGTAAAAAACTGCCGGACGATCGGGCGCAGAAAATCGGTGAACTGTTGACCCTGCTCTGGGACGTAAAGCTGGAAGTGGGCCACAGCGTACGCACGCTGGAAGAGTGTCTGCTGGAAGGGTTATCTGACCTGACCGTCGCCACCAACCTGATTGAAACCCGTCTGCTGATTGGCGACGTCGCGCTGTTCCTGGAGCTGCAAAAACACATCTTCAGCGACGGCTTCTGGCCGTCAGAAAAGTTCTTCGCCGCGAAAGTCGAGGAGCAAAACCAGCGCCACCAGCGCTACCACGGCACCAGCTATAACCTTGAGCCTGACATTAAAAGCAGCCCCGGTGGCCTGCGCGATATACACACGCTGCAATGGGTCGCCCGTCGCCATTTTGGGGCAACATCGCTGGACGAAATGGTCGGGTTTGGTTTTCTGACCGAAGCCGAACGTAACGAACTCAATGAGTGTCTGCATCTGCTGTGGCGCATCCGTTTTGCCCTGCACCTGGAAGTCACCCGCTACGATAACCGCCTGCTGTTTGACCGACAGCTCAGCGTGGCGCAGCGCCTGAATTACCAGGGCGAGGGCAACGAGCCGGTCGAGCAAATGATGAAGGATTTCTTCCGCGTCACCCGCCGCGTCTCTGAGCTGAACCAGATGCTGTTACAGCTGTTCGATGAGGCGATCCTCGCGCTGACGGCTGACGAAAAACCGCGTCCGATTGATGACGAATTTCAGCTGCGCGGCACGCTGATCGATCTGCGCGACGAAACGCTGTTCATTCGCGAACCGGAAGCGATCCTGCGAATGTTCTATACCATGGTGCGCAACAGCACGATCACCGGGATCTACTCCACTACCCTGCGTCATCTGCGCCATGCACGGCGTCATCTGAAGCAGCCGCTGTGTTACATCCCGGAGGCGCGCTCGTTGTTCCTGAGCATGCTTCGTCATCCGGGCGCCGTCAGCCGCGGACTGCTGCCAATGCACCGTCACAGCGTGCTGTGGGCCTATATGCCTCAGTGGTCGCATATTGTCGGGCAGATGCAGTTCGACCTGTTTCATGCCTATACGGTGGATGAGCACACGATCCGCGTCATGCTGAAGCTGGAAAGTTTCGCTAAAGAAGAGACGCGATCCCGCCATCCGCTGTGCGTTGATCTGTGGCCACGTCTGGCACACCCGGAGCTGATCCTGATCGCTGCTCTGTTCCATGATATCGCCAAAGGTCGCGGCGGCGACCACTCCGTACTCGGTGCACAGGACGTGCTGAAATTTGCCGAGCTGCACGGCCTGAACTCGCGTGAAACGCAGCTTATCGCCTGGCTGGTTCGCCATCATCTGCTGATGTCGGTTACCGCTCAGCGTCGTGATATTCAGGATCCGGAAGTGATCAAGCAGTTCGCCGAGGAAGTGCAAACGGAGAACCGCCTGCGCTACCTGGTCTGCCTGACGGTAGCCGATATCTGCGCCACCAACGAAACCCTATGGAACAGCTGGAAGCAGAGCCTGCTGCGCGAGCTGTACTTCGCCACCGAAAAACAGCTGCGTCGCGGGATGCAGAATACCCCGGACATGCGCGAGCGTGTGCGCCATCACCAGTTGCAAGCGCTGGCCCTGCTGCGCATGGATAACATCAACGAAGAGGCGCTGCATCAGATTTGGGCGCGCTGTCGCGCCAACTACTTTGTACGCCACAGCCCAAACCAGCTTGCCTGGCACGCCCGGCATCTGCTGAAGCACGATCTGACGAAACCGATGATTCTGCTTAGCCCGCAGGCCACGCGCGGCGGGACGGAGATCTTTATCTGGAGCCCGGACCGGCCTTATTTGTTTGCAGCGGTCTGTGCCGAGCTGGACAGGCGTAACCTGAGCGTTCACGACGCGCAGATTTTTACCACCCGCGACGGCATGGCGATGGACACCTTTATTGTGCTGGAGCCGGACGGCAGCCCGCTGTCGTCGGACAGGCATGAGGGGATACGCTTTGGCCTTGAGCAGGCGATTACGCAGCGCAGCTGGCAACCTCCGCAGCCGCGCCGTCAGGCGGCAAAACTGCGCCACTTTACCGTCGATACCGAGGTCAATTTCCTGCCGACCCATACCGACCGTAAATCGTTCCTTGAGCTGATTGCGCTCGACCAGCCAGGGCTACTCGCCCGCGTCGGCCAGGTTTTTGCCGATCTGGGAATTTCGCTTCACGGCGCCCGAATTACAACGATTGGCGAACGAGTAGAAGATTTATTTATAATCGCGACGGCCGACCGGCGTGCCCTTAATAATGACCTGCAACTTGAAGTGCAACAACGGTTGACAGCAGCCCTCAATCCAAACGATAAAGGGTGACGTGTTTTTTAGTGAAATGGAAAGAGTAAACAATGCAGCAGTTACAGAACGTTATTGAGTCCGCTTTTGAGCGTCGCGCCGACATCACTCCGGCAAATGTGGATACCGTGACCCGTGAAGCGGTAAACCAGGTTATTTCCCTGCTGGATTCCGGCGCGCTGCGCGTGGCAGAAAAAATCGACGGTCAGTGGGTTACTCATCAATGGCTGAAGAAAGCTGTGCTGCTCTCTTTCCGCATCAACGATAACCAGGTTATCGACGGAGCAGAAAGCCGCTACTTCGATAAAGTGCCAATGAAATTTGCGGATTACGACGAAGCGCGCTTCCAGAAAGAGGGCTTCCGCGTAGTACCACCGGCAGCCGTTCGTCAGGGGGCATTCATCGCACGCAACACCGTGCTGATGCCATCCTACGTGAACATCGGCGCCTACGTTGACGAAGGCACCATGGTGGACACCTGGGCTACCGTCGGCTCCTGCGCGCAGATCGGTAAAAACGTTCACCTGTCCGGCGGCGTGGGCATCGGTGGCGTTCTTGAGCCACTTCAGGCTAACCCAACCATCATCGAAGACAACTGCTTCATCGGCGCACGTTCCGAAGTGGTTGAAGGCGTGATCGTCGAAGAAGGTTCTGTGATCTCCATGGGCGTGTACATTGGCCAGAGCACCCGTATTTACGATCGCGAAACCGGTGAAATTCACTACGGCCGCGTTCCAGCCGGTTCCGTTGTGGTTTCCGGCAACCTGCCGTCTAAAGATGGCAAATACAGCCTGTATTGCGCGGTCATCGTGAAAAAAGTGGACGCGAAAACGCGCGGTAAAGTAGGCATCAATGAACTGCTGCGCACCATCGATTAATCGGGTATAACAAAAAGCGGGGGCAACCCCGCTTTTTTTATATCCGAAGGTGGCGAAAATAGATTTTTTCGTTAATTATTCATAGGTTATGTTGAGATCAAGGGTACCGCTATGTACGATAATCTGAAAAGTCTGGGCATTACCAATCCTGATGAAATTGATCGTTATAGTCTTCGCCAGGAAGCCAATAACGATATTTTGAAAATCTATTTTCACAAGGACAAAGGAGAGTTCTTCGCCAAAAGCGTGAAGTTTAAATACCCTCGCCAGCGTAAGACCGTTGTCGCTGACGGTATCGGTCAGGGATATAAAGAAGTACAGGAAATCAGCCCTAACCTGCGCTACGTGATCGACGAACTCGATCAAATCTGCCAGCGCGATCGCAGCGAAGTCGATCTGAAACGTAAGATCCTTGACGACCTGCGTCACCTGGAAAGCGTAGTCACCAATAAGATCAGCGAGATTGAAGCGGATCTTGAGAAATTGACGCGGAAATAAGTTATTCCGGTGCGGTCTGATGCCCTCACCCCGGCCCTCTCCCACAGGGAGAGGGTGAAAACCGCACACAACATTATCTCTGCTCATCCAGCTGCAACGCCACATACAGCAGTAGCCGGTCGTCAAAATTCCCTAAATCCAGCCCCGTCAGTTCCGAGATCCGGTTAAGCCGATACTCCAGCGTATTACGGTGAATAAACAGCGCTTTTGACGTTGCCAGCGGCTGCACGTTATGCCGGAACCACGCCTGCAACGTGCGGCGCAGCAGCCCGTTGTTGTCCATCGCTTTCAGACGCACCAGCGGGCGCGCCAGCTCGTTGGCCTGCCAGCCACCGCGCAGGCTGTCGAGCAGGACCGGCAGCATCAGATCCTGATAGAAATAACTGCGGCTCTCCGGCATGCGCTGTTTACCCACCATCATGGTGGTGCGCGCCGTTCGCCATGAACGGGCGATACTCCCCGGCCCGGTAAAGTAATTTCCCAGCGCGACGCGAAAACGGAGCTGTCCGTTCTCCTTCATGCGCTCGATGAGCAGCTCAACGCGGCGACGATGATCTTCCGCGTCCCAGCGGCCAAACTGATTAAGCGCAGGCTTGAGCACCACCATTTCCGTTAAAGAGACGATTGCCACCAGGTTGTTACGCTCCGGCGTCGCCAGCATGTTTTGCAGCTGCTGTAGTTCCACCATGGCGCTGTCCACGCCAAGCTGGCCGCTATCCACCTCAATAACGGCAACCACGCGCGGCTGATTCAGGTCGATACCCAGACGCTGCGCCCACTCGCTCAGGGCAGGCGTATGCTCCTCCGCCTGAATCAAATTCATCACCAGCTCTTCGCGCAGGCGGCTGTCCTGGGCGAGCAGGTGCATCAGACGCGACTGCTCCAGCATCATCTCCGCCGTCATGCAGACCAGCTCACCGTATTTACGCAGCGATTCAGGATCGCCGGTCAGACCGATAACGCCAACAATCTCTCCTTCCAGACGCAGCGGCAGGTTGATCCCCTGACGAACCCCGTGCAGATGTTTCGCCACGGCGTCATCGATGTCGACCACGCGCCCCTGAGAGAGCACCAGCAACGCCCCTTCGTGCAATTCCCCAATACGCTCACGATCGCCGCTGCCGATAATGCGCCCACGGGCATCCATTACGTTGATATTGGTATCAATGATGCGCATGGTTCGCGCCACGATATCCTGCGCCATTTTGGTATCAAGATGCCAGCCAGCCATAAAACCCTCCCGTGAGCAGAGCTCAAGCATAGGGAAGTTCAGCTAAGGCTGCATTGTGCAGATGCCCAAAGGCAGAGAGAGATGTATGGAGTTGTGGGAAAGGTCACAGAAACGAGAAAGCCCCTGCGAACAGGGGCTTAAGATGATTACTGCATCAGGAGATAAATAGAAGTATCACCACGCTGAATATTCAGTGCCAGCACGGACGGCTTGCTGTCGAGAATTTTGCGCAGTTCAGCGATGTTTTTCACCGGCTGCTGGTTAGCACCCATGATCACATCACCTTTTTTCAGGCCGATACGGGCAGCAGGTGAGTTCGCTTTCACGTTGTTCACCACCACGCCTTTATCTGCCCCTTTGTTGCTCATCTCAGCACCTTCAATACCGCTGAAGATGGTGCTGGAATCCACCTGGTTCTGACTGCTCTGTTGCAGTTCCAGGCTCACGTTAACCGGCTTACCTTCACGCAGCAGGCCGAGGGTCACTTTACTGCCGATTGGCATAGAACCCACTTCCGCACGCAGGGCGGCAAAGCTGCTGATCGGTTTACCGTTCAGAGAGGTGATCACGTCACCCGCTTTAATGCCGGCTTTCGCCGCCGAGGAGTTCGGCATGACCTGGCTTACGAATGCGCCGCGCTGAGCGTCTACTTTCATCGCTTTCGCCAGCTCGGAGTTCAGCTCGGTACCCATGATACCCAGCTCACCGCGTTTCACCTGTCCATATTGCACCATCTGCGCAGTCAGGTTTTTCACCATGTTGCTCGGGATAGCAAAGCCGATACCGATGTTGCCACCGTCCGGTGCCAGGATAGCGGTGTTGATACCGATCAGTTCACCATTCAGGTTAACCAGCGCACCGCCGGAATTACCACGGTTAATGGCCGCATCCGTCTGGATGAAGTTTTCATAGTTTTCCGCATTCAGGCCGCTACGTCCCAGCGCCGAGACGATACCCGAGGTCACGGTTTCGCCCAGACCAAACGGGTTACCGATGGCGACGGTGTAGTCACCCACGCGCAGCGCGTCAGAGTCGGCAAGCTTAATCGCCGTCAGGTTCTTCGGATCCTGGATTTGAATCAGCGCGATATCGGAGCGCGGGTCTTTACCGACCACTTTGGCATCGAATTTACGGCCATCGCTCATCTGCACCTTAATGGTGTTAGCATTATCCACCACGTGGTTATTGGTTACCACGTAGCCTTTGGCTGCATCAATAATCACGCCCGAGCCGAGTGCCATGAATTTCTGCTGCTGGCCGCCGCCCATGCCGTCATTCCCTGCACCGCCGCCCTGACAGAACGGGGAGCTCTGGAATGGCGAACCGTCCTGGCAGAACGGCGAATTGTCGCCGAAGAACTGCTGGAAATTACGCGGCATACGCGGCGTATTGACGGTTGTGCTGCCCTCAACGTTAATACTCACCACCGATGGCATCACTTTTTCGAGCATCGGGGCCAGGCTTGGCATCTGCTGCGCAGTCGCTGCCGAGGAAGCTGTCTCGGCCGCCGTCGCCAGAGGGGACAGCGCTAAACCTAAACTCAGAGCCAGTGCACTCATTGCTAATGTGGTTTTTTTCATGTTTCTCAATCTCGATTTACCAGATAACGCAAAATTGCTGTGTAACTCAGATTCGTTTTATACCGCTTAGTTCCGGGATTAAGTTTATGGAAAAAGTAAAAATTTATTGGTCGTCTTTACAAAACTCATGGCTTATTCAACGGCCATAAGCTTGCGGTATTCATCCCAGGCATACAAATCTGTCATCCCGCTGATATAGTCCTGGATAAGACGACAGCGATAATAATATTCCATGACTGGCCATTGGGAAGAATGACGATCTATTTTACTGACGGCCTCAATGTATGCCAGCCGGTGGCGCGTTGAAAGCTTCTGATAGAGACGAGATTCAATCGGCAGGCGGCGAACACGTTCATTATCTGCTAGCTCGCTAAACTCATCGACCGTCAGCTGGAGCAGCGGGCCATAAATCTCCAGCAACCCGCTGATAACCCGGTATCCTTGCAGCTCCAGCTGTTCGACATCCGGGTGGCTGAAAACATGGCGGACAGCCACGTTTTTATATAATTCAAGAAGCTGGCTAAAACTGCTCTCATCTTCCAGCAGGGCGTGATTAAATTCCCCGCTAAATATCATCGGCAAATTATCAATGAAACGGGCGGCTGCATACGGCACCAGTTTATTCAGCGTGTTTACTCGCAAATACATAAAGAACTGATCTTCGGTACTGCGGCTCAGCGAATTTGAACGCGATTTATCCCAGGCATTCTCGACGACCTGCGCAAACAGAGAACCTTTTTCATGCTCTCCCCAGGCATCATGAAGATGCTGATACAGCTCCTCGACGCTGAATATTCTTTTTTCCACCGCGTCTTCCAGATCGGCCACGCAATAAGAAATGTCATCAGCCGCTTCCATAATCCATGTCAATGGAAAACGGCCATTGGGGGTCAGAGACAGTTCTTTACGCAACCGCGCGATATATGCTTCTTCCGATAAGTAATAGCCCGGTTTTTTCATCAGGTAGCTATGCGTGGCGGGCGTTTCTCCGGTCCACCACGCGGGACGCGTGTATTTAAGAATACAGCCCACCTGGGCCCAGGTCAGATTCATCCGCATCAGGGAGTGCACCAGACGGATCCCCTGCGCGTTACCTTCGAAATGACACAGATCCTGGCGCACCTTACGGCGCAGATCGTTCAGGCTATCTTCACCTTCACGCAGGCGTAAATCGCGTACCAAACAGCGGTCATCGCTGAGCGGCTGGCTTATGGCATCAGAGGGAAAAAGCCGCTGTTTAAACCAGTCATTGATGGCGGCCTCGCCGAAATGACCAAAGGGAGGATTGCCGATATCGTGCATCAGGCAGGCCATCTCAACGATGCTTTCGAACGGGCCGGTCAGTTCATCCAGTCCGTAGGTTTCCAGCAGACGTTGCTCTTTAAGGCGGCTGAGGATCTCTTTCGCAATGTAGCGTCCCACCTGCTGCACTTCCATGGAGTGCGTTAACCGCGTACGCACCGCGGCGTTACGCTCCAGCGGGAACACCTGGGTTTTTTGCTGTAACCGGCGGATGGCGGGCGAATTGATGATGCGTCCGCGATCGCTTTCAAAAATGCGCAGGATCTCATGTTCGCTCTTATCGCCCTGTGGCGAACGGAAACGTCGGTGCCAGTTAATTTTGGTGCGAAAATCGATTGGTGCCATGTGCTCCCCCGCGTGAGAATGCGTTTCCCCTTAACCGCATGATAGACTATGCATCTTAACAAGGCACATCGCGAGTAAATCTATGAAAATCGGCATTATTGGTGCAATGGAAGAAGAAGTTACGCTGCTGCGTGACAAAATTGAGAACCGTCAGACCCTCTCCCTCGGTGGCTGTGAGATCTACACCGGCCAGCTGAACGGTGTTGACGTGGCTCTGCTGAAATCAGGCATCGGTAAAGTTGCAGCGGCACTGGGCGCGACCCTGCTGCTTGAGCGCTGCAAGCCTGACGTTATCATTAATACAGGTTCTGCGGGCGGTCTGGCGCCGACGCTGAAAGTGGGCGATATCGTGGTTTCCGACGAAGCGCGTTACCACGATGCAGACGTCACCGCATTCGGCTACGAATATGGTCAGCTTCCGGGCTGCCCGGCCGGGTTTAAAGCGGATGATAAGCTGATTGCCGCCGCTGAAAGCTGCATCAACGAGCTGAACCTCAATGCGGTGCGTGGCCTGATCGTCAGCGGCGATGCCTTTATCAACGGCTCTGTTGGTCTGGCGAAAATCCGTCATAACTTCCCGCAGGCTGTGGCCGTTGAGATGGAAGCCACGGCCATTGCGCACGTGTGCCATAACTTCAGCGTGCCGTTCGTGGTCGTTCGCGCGATCTCTGACGTAGCGGACCAGCAGTCCCACATCAGCTTCGACGAGTTCCTGGCCGTTGCGGCCAAGCAGTCCACCGTGATGGTGGAAACCCTGGTGCAGAAACTGGCGCGTGGGTAAGGTGTCATTCAGGGCGCTGGTCGCCCTGCTTCTGTTCGCTCCGGCCTGGCTCATCGCCGCGCCGCGGGTGATCACACTCTCCCCTGCCAATACGGAACTGGCTTTTGCCGCCGGGATCACGCCCGTTGCGGTGAGCAGCTTTTCCGATTATCCACCGCAGGCCGCCCAAATCGAACAGGTTGCCACCTGGCAGGGAATGAATCTGGAACGCATCGTTGCGCTAAAGCCCGATCTGGTACTCGCCTGGCGCGGCGGTAATGCCGAACGGCAGGTAAACCAGCTCTCTTCGCTGGGAATAACGGTTAAATGGGTGGACGCGGTGAGCATCGAACAGGTGGCGCAAACCCTCCGTGACCTCGCGCCCTTCAGCCCTACCCCCCAACGCGCCGGACAGGCTGCACAGCAGATGCTCAACGACTATGCCGCGCTAAAAGCCCGATACGGCACGCAACCGAAACAACGCGTTTTTCTGCAATTTGGCAGCCAGCCGCTGTTCACTACCGGGAAAGGTTCGATCCAGAACCAGGTGCTTGAAACCTGTGGAGGTGAAAATATCTTTGCCGAAAGTCGGGTCCCCTGGCCCCAGGTCAGTCGTGAGCAGGTTCTGGCGCGACAACCGCAGGCCATTGTGGTGGTCGGAAATGCGAGCGAGATTCCTAAAATAGAACAATTCTGGCATCGGCAGCTTAAAATTCCGGTCATCGCACTCAACAGCGACTGGTTTGAACGCGCCAGCCCGCGTATTATCCTCGCCGCAAAACAACTCTGCGCCGAACTGGCAGAGAGTCACTCAAACAGATAAATACCCCCTTCGAGGATTTAACGATGCTCGTGTATTGGCTGGATATTCTTGGCACAGCCGTTTTTGCTATCTCCGGCGTTTTGCTTGCCGGAAAACTACGCATGGATCCTTTTGGCGTACTGGTGCTCGGCGTCGTTACGGCGGTGGGAGGCGGAACGATCCGCGATATGGCGCTGGCAAATGGCCCGGTATTTTGGGTAAAAGATCCCACGGATCTGGTGGTGGCGATGGTCACCTGCCTGTTAACCATCGTGCTGGTTCGTCAGCCTCGCAGACTGCCAAAATGGATATTACCGGTGCTGGATGCCGTCGGTCTGGCGGTCTTTGTGGGAATAGGCGTGAACAAAGCCTTTATTGCCGGGACTGGCCCGCTGGTGGCGATCTGCATGGGGGTGTTAACTGGCGTGGGCGGAGGGATTATTCGCGACATACTGGCGCGAGAAGTCCCGATGATCCTGCGAACGGAAATCTACGCGACGGCCTGTATCATCGGGGGGATCGTTCACGCCACGGCGTATTACACCTTTGCTGTCCCGCTGGAGAATGCGGCGATGCTGGGGATGGTGGTCACGCTGGTGATCCGTTTAGCGGCGATACGCTGGCACCTGAAGCTGCCGACCTTTGCGCTGGATGAAAATTCAAGATAGGTGTCGTTTATAAGCCCGGTAGCGCTTCGCTTACCGGGCCTACAATCTGCGTCCAGGCTTAAATACTGAACGAAGAACCACACCCGCAGGTGCTGGTCGCATTCGGGTTAGTCACCACAAAGCGCGAACCTTCCAGACCTTCAGTGTAGTCCACTGAACCGCCCACCAGATATTGCAGGCTCATCGGATCAACCACCAGCGCGACGCCCTGTTTCTCGATAGTCATATCACCATCGTTAACCTGGTCGTCAAAGGTAAAACCATACTGGAAGCCACTACAGCCGCCGCCGGTAATATAAACACGCAGTTTCAGATCCGGATTGTCCTCGTCGGCAATCAGGGTTTTCACTTTTTTCGCTGCTGCTTCGGTAAATTCCAGCGGCAACGCTACGTCATCACTCATCTTATGCTCCCATGAATACTGCGACTGCTATTGGGCAAAAATCACCCAATTCTTTTTGTCATTATCTAATACCCTGGTAATTCATTCAAGTATTCTGCTTCAGGGCCTGTTCAGCTTCCTGTTTCGCCAGGGTACGGGCAAGAATGGTGGAGTATAGCGGTTTTCCACCCAGGAATTGGGCTAATAGTGTCGCGCCGAGACAGGTAATGATCATTGGCAAAATGAGCTGGTAATTGTCGGTCATTTCCAGCACCAGTACGATCCCGGTAAGCGGCGCGCGCAGGGAGGCCGCCAGCAGCGCCCCCATTCCCGCCACCGCAAACGTCCCCGCG
>NZ_QFRV01000365.1:0-932 GCF_004136805.1 Enterobacter cloacae complex sp. GF14B | reverse complement strand
ATTTGGAAACACTTGTTGTGTTTTCAGAGGCTCTTTATGATTTTCTCTTATTTGGTTTTCATTTGGTTCCATGTTACGGTTTTCTTTGTCTGTCTTTCCCTTTGTGGTATTGGTTCTAGTCTCCATTGTCTCGACTGAATCTGAATCATCCTCGAGGTCATTCATATACACGGGGTCATCTCCTGTTCCTATGTTTGTTTTGGAACTTGGCTTTGAATTTTCCGTATTCTGCAACTTCTTCCTTCGTGTCTTCTTTTTCTTTGCTTGGATAACTGACGCGGTATCTCTCTCTTCGAGGATATGTCCTGGCCCTTGAAGCATGGACCGTGTAATCGCATAAGCGGGTGCGACGGGTGGTATTGGCGATGTCACACTAGCAATTTCGACCAAATTTAGGGGTGTGATTTTAGGCGCATTTGGGTTATAGGGGCATTGGGCAATCAAGTGATCTATGCCACAACGATTACATGTGAGTATTGGCATTGCAGACGTGCTCCCTTGATTCACTTGCATCTGTGCAGCATTCTTTTGCAGCCTAATAGGGCACTCCGCTACTCGATGTGGTCCACCACACTCGTAGCATTGAAGAGGTGGCCTCCTAGCCTGGGTGTTGATATTTTGACCTCTGGATGCGAGAGCAGCAGCTTGATAAACCGGCTTGACTTGTCCCCAACAATCTTCCATGTAGTATATAGGACACTCTTCCAATGTATCAAGTCCGTAGGCAATACTAGTGTCTATTTCCTCCTCACAGCCATCTGCATAAGCATTTGATGGCTCGCAACCCACTTGGTTCATAGGGGCGACTCTTGGATGCGGGGGCTGCGGTCCTAGCACAGGAGGTGGTAGCGGTGTAGCTTGTACAACATTTTGAGATCTAGGGACCATGTGTTGCGGTAGTTTCTCAACAGGTGGAGTAGACATCAATACAG
>NZ_QFRV01000364.1:0-935 GCF_004136805.1 Enterobacter cloacae complex sp. GF14B | reverse complement strand
CTTGGAATTATCACACCATCATGATTGGACACACATTGGTACGGTTGTACGCATCCATTCTTGAGGAGCAACTAAGTAGATGGGCAGAGAGGAAGGGAGCGCGTGCAGCTGGGAAGGAAGGGTTCAGGAGAGATTTTTCTACTCTTGACCATATCTTGACACTCAGGGCCATCATTTAGTAGGGCAGATCCCATGGGAGACGGATCTATTGTAGCTTTGTGGACTTTTGCAAAGCATTTGACACAGTACCCCAAAGGTAGATTGATGCACAGATTACAGGAGATGGGAATACCCACAGAGCTCATTTTGGGGATCATGGCATTGTACAAATCAGTAATAGGGCATGTAGGCACCTCAAAGGGTCTATCTACATTGATTCACTCCACTATTGGGGTGAAGCAAGGCTGCCCGCTCTCTCCTACTCTATTTGGTATGTATGTTGATGAGGTGTCTGATTACATTGACAGAGATGGTGATAGAGGTGCCCAGCTAGCAGGGACGTGGATCCCATTGTTGCTATATGCTGATGATATTGTGCTGATATCTGACTCACCAAAGGGTATGCAACAACATTTGGATGCACTTCATAGTTTTGCAAAGGATAGTGGATTGTCTGTAAACCTTGGTAAAACCAAGGTTATGGTGTTTAACACCACACCGCAATGGGTCAGGAGATCAGTACCTACTTTCAATATGGTCAGGAGATTGTGGAGTATACAAATGCATAGACTTACCTGGGGGTAGTCTTTACTCGGCCGAGATTTTCTTTGAGAAGAGCAGCAGAGACTAAACTAACTAGAGCTGGTGCGGCTCTAGAGGGAATGGAGAGGATGTGTTTGCAGGTTCAGTTCCAAGAACCTAGGACAAAGTTATGGCTCTTTGATACTTTGGTTGCCTCTACTATGTTATATGGGTTGCAGGTTTGCGGACCTTCT
>NZ_QFRV01000363.1:0-941 GCF_004136805.1 Enterobacter cloacae complex sp. GF14B | reverse complement strand
AAAAGTACGCAGATGAGCATCGTCGTCTTGCTACTTTCGAAGAAGGAGACAAGGTTTTCCTCAAAGTTTTGGAGCATTCAAAAAGTCTGAAGACGGGAAAAGTTGCCAAAATTTCACCACGCTATTGTGGACAGTTAACCATTCTCAAACGTATAGGTCAAGTGGCCTATAAGTTAGCTCTTCTAGAGCACTCAGGAGTTCATCCTATTTTTCAGGTTAGCCATTTACGAAAACAACTTGGATAGAATGATAATGTCATTAACACATGTGTGTTGGTTGACCTTGTCGCACCGCTAAGCATTCCTCATGAGCCCGAAAAGATTTTGGATTCTCATGAGCTTTGCACCAGACATCATGTCAGATGACAGGTGTTGGTAAAATGGCTAGATAGACCTGAAGAAGGTTCTACATGGGAGAATGTGTCCGCACTTAAGAAACGTTTTTCTACGTTCGTTTTCAAAGACGAAAACAATTCTCCAAGGGGGGAGTAATGTAAGGACATGGGTCCTATGGGCAAGGCCACCGGCACGGCCGGACAGTGTGTACGCTAGGGGGAGGCTATAAGATAGCATGGTTGGGTGGAGACTAGCACACGCATTACTCTCATGATTTCACTGGTATCCAAACTATTATTGGGAAAGGAGAAAAGCGGGTTGCATGTGCATGCAACGTGCATCTTCTCTCCCATGATCTGCAGATAGGGACAACGACGCCCCCATAGTGCATCAAAAAGAAGGTAGGCATAGAGTTCTATGTAGACCAAGGGGATACAAACAGCGACAACAATCGCAACCGCCCCACAAAGGCTGGCGACCAAGGAGAACTTGACCGGAAACTCTATAGCACCAAGGCTCCATTGGCGCCACACGTAGGAAGGCCCTCTAAACCCTTGCATGAAGGAGGGTTGAACCCACCCCATGAGGGTAAGAATCCAACGCTAT
>NZ_QFRV01000362.1:0-941 GCF_004136805.1 Enterobacter cloacae complex sp. GF14B | reverse complement strand
TTACGGGTATCGGCGCCAGCCGCGAGGCGATGCTCGGCGTGCTGGTTGAGCCAATTCTGCTGCTGGGGCTGTGGGTCGCCGCGCAGGTTGCAGGCTCGACCCACATCAGTTTCATCACCGACACCGTTTACCACTGGCCGGTTTCACGTTCGCTCCCGCTGGTGCTGGCGCTCTGCGCCTGCGCGTTCGCCACGTTTATCGAGATGGGCAAGCTGCCGTTCGATCTCGCGGAAGCGGAGCAGGAATTACAGGAGGGGCCGCTCACCGAGTACAGCGGCTACGGCTTTGCGGTGCTGAAGTGGGGCATCAGTCTCAAGCAGCTGGTGGTGTTGCAGATGTTCGTCGGCGTTTTCTTCCCGTGGGGGCAGATGACGCACTTCTCTGCGGGCGGCCTGCTGCTGGCCGTGGTGGTGGCTGTGCTCAAGCTGCTTATCGGCGTGCTGGTCATTGCCCTGTTTGAAAACAGCATGGCGCGCCTGCGTTTTGTCGAAACGTCACGCATTACCTGGGCCGGGTTTGGTTTTGCATTTTTAGCGTTCGTCTCCTTGCTGGTGGCGTGATTAAAGAGAGTGTTTATGTCTGAAGAAAAGAAAGGTCAGCAGTATCTCGCCGCGTTGCATCAGGCTTTCCCGGGCGTGGTGCTGGAGGAGTCCTGGCAAACCAAAGACCAGATCACCGTCACCATTAAGGTGAACTATCTGCCGGAAGTGGTGGAGTTTCTCTACTACCAGCAGGGCGGCTGGCTGTCGGTGTTGTTCGGTAACGACGAGCGCCAGCTGTGCGGCAGTTACGCGGTGTACTACGTGATGTCAATGGAGCAGGGCGAGAAGTGCTGGATCACCGTGCGCGTCGAAGTCGACCCGAATAAACCGGAATACCCGTCCGTCACGCCGCGCGTGCCTGCCGCCGTCTGGGGCGAGCGCGAAGTGCGCGACATGTAC
>NZ_QFRV01000361.1:0-946 GCF_004136805.1 Enterobacter cloacae complex sp. GF14B | reverse complement strand
GCTGAACCAGGTTAAAAGCCTCATCCGATCTATATTGCAGCTGATTTAGAGCCTGAAGAAGAAGAACAATTAACAAAACTTCTCAAAAAGTATAAATATGTGTTTGCATGGTCCTACAAAGACCTCAAAGGAGTTGATCCATAGATATGCCAACATACAATTCCTTTGAAATAAGATGCCAAACCTAGCAAACAACGTACTTATACATATAATGACACATTTGCTAAATGAATCAAAGAGGAAATTGACAAGATGATGGATGCTGAATTCATCTACGAAATCGAGCATACAGATTGGGTGTCACCCATTGTGGTTGTCCCCAAAAAGAACGGAAAGCTGCGAGTGTGTGTGAACCTCAAAAAGGTAAATGCAGCCACCATAAGGGATAATTATCCCTTGCCGATCACAGAACATGTACTTGAGAGGGTGGCTGGGAAACGGGTTTATTCCTTTCTAGATGGGTTTTCAGGATACAACCAATTGGCAATTGCAATAGAGGATCAACACAAAACAGCGTTTGCCACAGAATGGGGAATATATGCGTATAGAGTTATGCTTTTTGGCCTAACTAATGCCCCAGCTACCTTTCAAAGTTTAATGACGCATGCGTTCAAAGAATACCAGAGAATATTCTTAGAAATATATATGGATGATCTCTGTGTCCACTCTCTTCTACGAGAAGAACATATTGACCATTTACAAAAGGTATTTGAGAAGTGCAGAACATATCGAATCTGTCTCAACCCGGAAAAGAGCATTTTTATGGTTAGGCAAGACCGCATCTTAGGACATATTGTCTCAAGAAATGGCATAACCATTGACCTAGACAAAATAAAAGTCATAGTAGACTTCCCTAGGCCTACTAATGCCAAACAAGTACAATCCTTCATGGGACACTGCGGATATTATCGAAGATTCATATATATGTATGCAGTCATTGCACAAC
>NZ_QFRV01000360.1:0-946 GCF_004136805.1 Enterobacter cloacae complex sp. GF14B | reverse complement strand
GCTGCTTAAGCGCATTCGCCGCCTCCAGCCCCAGCAGGCCGCCGCCAATCACCACACCGCGGCGAGAGCCTGCCGCATGGGCCGCAATGTTGTCCAGATCGTCGAGGGTGCGGTAGACAAAACAACCCGGCAGATCGTTGCCCGGAACGGGTGGTACGAACGGGTACGAGCCGGTCGCCAGCACCAGCTTGTCCCAGTGAGTCTCATGGCCACTGGCGGTACGCACTACGTGTGCATCACGATCGATAGCAACGATCTGCTGGGAGAGGCGCAGCTCAATGCCGTTATCGGCAAAGAACTCCCCCGCCACCAGCGAGAGCGAGTCCGCGCTGCGTCCGCCAAAATATTCCGACAGATGCACGCGGTCATAGGCGGCATAGCGCTCTTCGCCAAAAACAATAATCTGATACTGCTGATGCAAATTGCGGTTAACGCAGTCTTCGAGGAAATGATGGCCGACCATACCGTGCCCAACCACCACCAGAGTAGGTTTTGTCATAGCGTTCTGTCCTGCAACCTGCGGTTGCGTTGTGAAACGATCGAACAGCCAGTCCGCGTGGGCGGGCGCAGCCGTTGCCAGTAAATCGGTAAAGGTTGCCGCGCTGCGGCAGTCACCCAGCAGCAGCACGCCAGCCAGCGCCCCCTGATGGATCAGTAAACGTCGATAGTGACGGGTCAGCGGATCCCATGAACTCCAGACCACATCGTCCGCCTGCGCCGTCGCGCGCCCGAGGCTGAACAGATCCACGCCGGTCACCTTAAGGCGCACACCGTTGTCGGTCAGGGTAAACGGCGCGGTGACCTCCCCGGCCAGCCGCGCGGCAAGAATATCCGCCTGCGCCAGACAGGGGGCCACCAGGCCAAACGTCTGGCCGTCAATTTCGCAGCACTCGCCGATGGCGTAGATACCCGGCACGGAGGTTTGCATCTCCTGATCCACCACGAT
>NZ_QFRV01000359.1:0-778 GCF_004136805.1 Enterobacter cloacae complex sp. GF14B | reverse complement strand
TAAGTGTTCCATCCCTAAGCTTTCTAGCTTTTCATTGGTGTATTTTGATCTCCTTTTGGTGCTCTGAATTGTGGGAGTGTGCTCAAATATATGGGGCAATTTTGGTTTGTTTTCTTGCTTGATTAGGTTGAATTAGGGGTTGGCATGGGATGGCCCTAGGCCTATAATGCATTTTGAAACAATGGGACATGCCACATTGTCCCCGTTCCCTTGCTATTGACGCCTAAACGCGCGCCCACCAAGTGTTCGGTGAAATGCCTCAATGGCATTAGCGCGTGATTTTCGTAGGGAAACAACCCATGGGGCAATTTGGTTTGCACATATTTTCTATTTTTTGGGACATGCATTCAGTTTCGAAAGGGCTAGAGTAATTGCCCCACATATATCCTAGGCCTAGGAACCAAAGTTTTTATGCAAAAGAACACAAGAGGAGGTGCATATTGGGTAAAGTTACCCTTTTTGGCCAGCAATCAGCTATGAGCCATGCTACAATAATTTCCCTATGCCTAGATGGTTAGGAATTTTGCTCATCATAAATGTGTAGGTTTAGAATAGGTAGCAAAATACCTTTGGCAATTTACACTTTGGGTGTGGTAGCAAAATACTTGGATGTATGTACATGTAATTTTTGGTAGTCAAAATGTCTCACAAAAAATATATATAAATGTGTTGCATGTTATGTGAAGAAAACATATTACAAAAAAATATATACCTTCTAATTTGAATACAATTATAGTCAGCAAAGGCAAATATGCTTGAATTTGCATGTGGCTTTAGG
>NZ_QFRV01000358.1:0-951 GCF_004136805.1 Enterobacter cloacae complex sp. GF14B | reverse complement strand
TTTAAAGAACACCTAATTTTAGATTCCAAAGTATCTACATTTTGATAACTCTTTTTTTTCACACCCTTAGAAAAAACTAATCGCAAATAGCAAACTTACTAACTGACAACACATCTACAATGAATTTATTTTTATGCTCCTTATTGTCTAGAGATTCCTAATCTTTATCTAGCTACATTAGTTCTTTGTCCATGATGGTGGCGCCTAGAAGTATACTTGGAGAAACATTTATGCCTTTAAGCTCTAGATAAGAAGTCTCATTTTCTATTGCGATGATCTTCTTGCATTGGATGATTTCCTTGACTAAGTTTCTTATGGCCTTCAGGCCATACGGTTCTCTTTGTAGATATCTCTATGACTTTAAGATAATCCAAAATATGTCTCTTTATGGCCTCAAGGCCATAGGGTTAGGTCTCAACATATAAATAGATATATGGCTTCAAATCCATATGGTACTTTTATGTGTCACCCTATGGCCCTAAGGCCATGGGTTGTCATAGGGCCACAAGATGCCCTCTATGAGCACTAGTAAGAAACCATATATGCTTTATGTTGGCACCCTATGACCCGAGGGCCACAAGGTCTACCTCTTATGCTAGTAAGAAACCCTTTATGCTACATGTTGTCACTCTATGGCCTTTGGGCCATAGGGTGCCCTCTGTGCTAGTAACAAATCCTCTATGCTCTATGTTTGCACCCTATGGACCTAGGGCCACAAGGTACCCTCTATGCTAGTAAGAAATCCTCTACGCTCAATATTGAGACCATGTGGCCCCAAAGCCATAGGATATCCTCTATGGTAGTGAGAAAAACCCTCTATGATCTATGTTCACAAACATTTAAAAAATCTAAACAATACTATAGAGTATCCTATGGCCCTAAGACCATAAGATGTCATCTATTGCACCTATAATTCCATTTGGTATTTTATTTAACTATACAAAGTTAGAT
>NZ_QFRV01000357.1:0-953 GCF_004136805.1 Enterobacter cloacae complex sp. GF14B | reverse complement strand
CTCCGCCTAGAGCGGTAGACCACGCCATAGATCTATATCCAGGAGCAACACCTTATTCAAGGGCTCCATACAGGTTCAACATTGATGAGCTTAAAGAGCTCAAGATACAACTCGATGATCTCTTGAAAAAGGGTTTCATTAAACCTAGTGTATCTCCTTGGGGTAGTCCTGTGCTATTCCAAAAGAAAAAGGATGGTACATATAGGTTATGCATTGACTACAGGAGATTAAACAAACAGACCATGAAGAACAAATATCATCTTCCTCACATAGATGAATTGCTTAGCCATTTGAGTGGTGCCACAATATTTTCAAAGGTTGATCTTCGTTCTGGCTACCATCAAATCCGCATTAAGGTCGAGGACATTCCAAAGACTGCCTTTAGTACACGTTATGGGCATTTTGAATTTACAATTCTTGCTTTTGGTTTGACTAATGCACCAGCAACTTTCATGTGCTTAATGAATAATATTTTTCACCCGTATCTTGATGACTTCATTTTGGTATTCTTGGATGATATTTTTGTGTATTCTAAGAATGAAGAAGATCATGCATTGCACTTAAAGAAAACATTTGAGGTTTTGCGTGAACATAAATTGTATGCCAAAGCAAGTAAGTATTCTTTTGCAAAGGATCAGATTGTGTATTTGGGAAGAGTGATTTCTAAAGAGGGGATTCACATTGATCTTGATAAAGTTAAGACTATGTTAGTAAGAGTTGTAAGAAGCTTTATGGGTCTAGCACAATATGAGAGAGCACACATTAAAGATTTCTCTAAGATAGCAAGTCTTTTGACCGAATTGACCAAGAAAGACAAGGGTTTTGTGTGGACTTCTAGCTGTGAGACTGCTTTTGAGACCTTGAAGGCTAAAATAGCGGAAAATTATGTTTTAAAAGTTCCTGAGATGGGCAAACCATTTGTTGTGTCCTGTGACTCTAGTGGTTAACAATTA
>NZ_QFRV01000356.1:0-956 GCF_004136805.1 Enterobacter cloacae complex sp. GF14B | reverse complement strand
GTGGTGAGATAGTTGGCAGAGGGGCTAAGACCTCCTTTACCTTGTTGTAGTGATGTTCGCTTTCCTCGTCCCAAGTGAAAGTTGATCTTTGAGTGAGGTGTTGCAGTGGTAGAAAAAGTTGTGATAGTAGATGTATGAATCTACTTAAGTACCTCACCTTCTGTAGAAAAGAGACCAGTTGACGTGCGGTCATTGGTGAAGGTAGGGCTATGAGTGCGGACACCTTACTTGGGTCGGCGTTGATACCTTTTGCTGAAATTTCATGGCCTAGTAGAATGACTTTACTCTCCCCAATGTGGCATTTATCCACATTTAATTGCCCACCTAGGCTCTGCAACCTGGCCAAACCTTTAGTTACCTTTTCTAAATGTGAAATACGGGAGCTATATATACAAAAATCATCAATGAACACTCTTATGGATGTTCCAAAGAATGGTTGAAAAACATATGTGACATATCTTTGGAATGTGGCAGGTGCATTTGTGAGACCAAATGGCATAACCCTGTATGCAAAACAACCCCATGGCGTGATAAAAGTGGTTTTTAGCTGATCTTCCAAGGCTATGCGTATTTGAAAGTATCCAGAATAACCATCACAGACGGTATAGCATTCAAAATCCGCTACTTCATTCAGAATTTCATCCAAGAAAGGGAGAGGGAAGTGGTCTCTTGTTGTAGCTGCATTTAGTGGTTTGTAGTCGACTTAGGCGTCACTACTATGGGTGACACCCACTCTGAGTTTTCCACAGGATAGATGAACCCTGCTTCCAGTAGCTTCCTTACCTCGGAAGGAGTGCCTTTTCTTGTATAACCCCCAATTGTCGTAGCTTTTGCACAATTGGTTTTACCCCTTTCTTTAGCTTATTATGATATTCCACTACTGTAATACTTGTGATTCTTTCATAATTGTCAATGAAAAGGTCAAAAAAACCCATCAACATTTGCAAAAAATTATC
>NZ_QFRV01000036.1:0-45742 GCF_004136805.1 Enterobacter cloacae complex sp. GF14B | reverse complement strand
GGCGACAGCCCGCTGCCGGGGGCCGGGTGTTACGCCAATAACGCCACCGCGGCGGTGTCATGCACCGGCACCGGCGAAGTGTTTATCCGCGCGCTGGCGGCCTACGACATTACCGCACTAATGGATTACGGCGGATTAAGCCTGAGTGAAGCCTGCGAGCGGGTAGTGATGGAGAAACTGCCGGCGCTGGGCGGGATTGGCGGCTTAATTGCGGTGGATCGGGAGGGCAACGTGGCTCTGCCGTTCAACAGTGAAGGAATGTACCGGGCGTGGGGGTATGCCGGCGATGCGCCCAGCACAGGCATTTATCGTGAATAAGGGGGCATTGCGTGCCGCACCGTGAAGAGCTGGACAACTGCGAAGTGCTGGCTGTCCACCAACTGAATATTGCGTTTCAGGAAGAGCGGCAGTTCATCCCCGCAGTACAGAATTTATCGTTTTCGCTCAGGCGCGGCGAGACGCTGGCGATTGTTGGCGAATCAGGTTCCGGTAAATCCGTTACCGCGCTGGCGCTGATGCGTCTGCTTGAGCAGACGGGCGGGCAGGTCACCAGCGAGCGTATGCTGTTGCGCCGTCGCAACCGTCAGGTTATCGATCTCAACGAGCTGAGCGCGTCCCGGATGCAGGGTGTGCGCGGGGCAGACATTGCGATGATTTTTCAGGAGCCGATGACCTCCCTGAACCCGGTTTTCCCGGTGGGCGAGCAGATTGCCGAATCTATCCGCCTGCATCAGGGACTGAGCGGTGATGAGGCGCTCAACGAAGCAAAACGGATGCTGGAGCTGGTGCGTATCCCTGAGGCGCACGCGATTTTGTCCCGCTACCCGCATCAGCTTTCCGGCGGCATGCGCCAGCGGGTGATGATTGCGATGGCGCTGTCGTGCCGTCCGGCGGTACTCATTGCGGACGAACCCACCACGGCGCTGGATGTCACCATTCAGGCCCAGATCCTGCAACTGATTAAGGTGTTGCAGCAGGAGATGGAGATGGGGGTGATTTTCATTACCCACGATATGGGGGTGGTGGCGGACATTGCCGATCGGGTGCTGGTTATGCATCAGGGCAATGCCGTGGAAACCGGCACGGTGGAGCAGGTCTTTCATGCGCCGGTGCATTCTTATACCAAAGCGCTGCTGGCGGCGGTCCCGCGTCTGGGGGCCATGAATGGCAGTGATTTTCCGCGCCGTTTTCCGCTGATCTCACAGACCGAACAGGGCAAGCAGGAAGACGAAACCGAGCAGGATACGGTGGTTCCCGGCAGGCCAATCCTCGAAGTGCGTAACCTGGTGACCCGTTTCCCGCTGCGTAGCGGGATCCTCAATCGCGTGAAGCGCGAAGTGCATGCGGTTGAAAACGTCAGTTTTGATCTCTGGCCGGGCGAAACGCTGGCGCTGGTGGGGGAGTCCGGCTGCGGTAAATCCACCACCGGACGGGCGCTGCTCAGGCTGGTGGCGTCGCAGGAGGGGAGCATCACCTTCAACGGTGAGCGCATCGACACGCTACCTAACAGTAAATTGCAGGCGGTACGCCGGGATATTCAGTTTATATTCCAGGATCCTTATGCGTCGCTCGATCCGCGCCATACGGTGGGGTACTCGATTATGGAGCCGCTGCGGGTGCATAACCTGCTCGACGGTGAAGCCGCGCAGCGCCGCGTCGCGTGGCTGCTGGAGCGCGTGGGCCTGAAGCCGGAGCATGCCTGGCGTTATCCGCACGAATTTTCTGGCGGTCAGCGACAGCGTATCTGCATAGCCCGGGCATTAGCCCTGAATCCGAAGGTGGTGATTGCGGATGAGTCCGTGTCAGCGCTGGATGTCTCCATCCGCGCGCAAATCATCAATCTCCTGCTCGATTTACAGCGGGATTTAGGCATTGCGTTTCTGTTTATCTCCCACGATATGGCGGTGGTGGAGCGGATCAGCCATCGCGTGGCGGTGATGTACATGGGGCAAATAGTTGAAATCGGCCCCCGTCGGGCGGTGTTTGAAAACCCGCAGCACCCGTACACCCGCAAGCTGATGGCCGCCGTACCGGTTGCCGATCCTGAGCATCGTCACGCCCAGCGCGTGCTGTTGCAGGACGAAATGCCGAGCAATATTCGTAAACGGGGCGAAACCCTTGAGCGCGTGGCGCTGCGTGAGGTGGGTCCCGGTCATTTTGTCGCACCACCGCGTCAGGGCAATGCATTCTCGCGGTTATAACTTACAACAGGCAGGAGAACACAATGGTTCCTTTTGTTGCTCGTCAATGGCTGCTTGCCGCGAGCGTGACGGCTGCGCTGGCCGCCGCCCCCGCGTTCGCGGCGAAAGATGTGGTGGTGGCTGTGGGGTCTAACTTCACGACGCTGGATCCGTATGATGCTAACGACACCCTTTCTCAGGCGGTGGCAAAATCTTTCTACCAGGGGCTGTTCGGCCTGGACCGCGAGATGAAGCTGAAAAACGTGCTGGCGGAAGGCTATACCGTGTCGGACGATGGGCTGGTCTATACCGTTAAGCTCCGTACCGGCGTGAAGTTCCAGGACGGCACCGACTTCAACGCCGAGGCGGTTAAGATCAACCTGGACCGTGCCAGCAATCCGGAGAACGGCCTTAAGCGCTACAACCTGTATAAAAATATCGCCAGCACCGAGGCGGTTGACCCGGCGACGGTGAAGATCGTCCTGAAAGAGCCGTTCTCGGCGTTTATCAATATTCTGGCGCATCCCGCGACGGCGATGATTTCGCCCGCCGCCCTGAAAAAATACGGCAAAGAGATTGGCTTCCACCCGGTGGGAACCGGGCCGTACGAACTGCTTACCTGGAACCAGACCGATTTTGTGAAGGTGAAAAAATTCGCCGGATACTGGCAGCAGGGGCTGCCGAAGCTGGATACCATCACCTGGCGTCCGGTCGTGGACAACAATACCCGTGCCGCGATGCTGCAAACCGGCGAAGCGCAGTTTGCCTTCCCAATTCCTTACGAACAGGCGGCGCTGCTGGCGAAAAACAGTAAGCTGGAGCTGGTGGCCAGCCCGTCGATAATGCAGCGCTACATCAGCATGAACGTCACGCAGAAACCGTTCGATAACCCGAAGGTGCGCGAAGCCATCAACTACGCCATTAACCGTCAGGCGCTGGTGAAGGTGGCCTTTGCCGGTTACGCCACTCCCGCGACGGGCGTGATGCCGCCAGCCATCGAGTATGCGCAGAGCTACCAGCCGTGGCCGTACGATCCGGCGAAAGCGCGGGAGCTGCTGAAAGAGGCGGGCTATCCGAACGGCTTTAGCACCACGCTGTGGTCGTCGCATAACCACAGTACCGCGCAGAAGGTGCTGCAATTTACCCAGCAGCAGCTGGCGCAGGTGGGCATTAAAGCCAGGGTCACGGCGATGGATGCCGGACAGCGAGCGGCGGAAGTGGAAGGCAAAGGACAGAAAGAGAGCGGCGTACGGATGTTCTACACCGGCTGGACGGCTTCAACCGGTGAAGCGGACTGGTCCCTGTCGCCGCTGTTTGCTTCCCAGAACTGGCCGCCAACGCTGTTCAATACCGCGTTCTACAGTAATCCGCAGGTGGATAAAGATCTGGCCGATGCCCTGAAAACCACCAAACCGGAAGAGAAAGCGCGCCTGTACAAAGAGGCGCAGGACATTATCTGGAAAGAGTCGCCGTGGGTGCCGCTGGTGGTGGAAAAACTGGTCTCAGCCCACAACAAAGCGCTGACCGGTTTTTACATCATGCCGGATACGGGCTTTAGCTTTGATGACGCGGATTTAAAATAAAACTCATGCTGAATTATGTGTGTAAACGCCTGCTGGGGCTTATCCCGACGCTGCTGATTGTGGCCGTGCTGGTGTTTTTGTTTGTCCATATGCTGCCCGGCGATCCGGCGCGTTTGATTGCCGGACCGGAAGCGGATGCGACGGTTATTGAACTGGTGCGTAAACAGCTCGGTCTTGACCAGCCGCTGTACAGGCAATTTCTGCGTTACATTGGCAATGTCCTTCAGGGCGATTTCGGCATCTCAATGGTGTCGCGTCGTCCGGTGTCGGAGGAGATTGCCAGCCGCTTTATGCCTACCTTCTGGTTAACGATTGCCAGTATGAGCTGGGCGGTTGTGTTTGGCCTGGGCGCGGGGATTGTCGCCGCCGTCTGGCGCAACCGCTGGCCGGATAAGCTCGGTATGGCGCTGGCGGTCACCGGCATCTCTTTCCCGGCGTTTGCGCTGGGCATGCTACTGATGCAGATTTTCTCCGTTGAGCTGGGCTGGTTGCCGACCGTCGGGGCCGACACCTGGAAGCACTACATTCTTCCCTCTATGACGCTTGGCGCGGCCGTTGCGGCGGTGATGGCCCGGTTTACCCGCGCCTCGTTTGTCGACGTGCTGAGCGAAGATTACATTCGCACCGCGCGGGCAAAAGGGGTGAGTGAGAAATGGGTCATTCTGAAGCATGGTTTTCGTAATGCGATGATACCGGTGGTCACGATGATGGGGCTACAGTTCGGCTTCCTGCTGGGCGGCTCTATTGTGGTTGAGAAGGTCTTCAACTGGCCGGGGCTGGGGCGCCTGCTGGTCGACTCGGTCGATATGCGTGACTATCCGGTCATTCAGGCTGAAGTCCTGCTTTTCTCGCTGGAGTTTATTCTTATCAACTTAGTGGTGGATGTGCTGTACGCCGCCATTAACCCGGCCATCAGGTATAAGTAAGATGCGATTACTGAACTGGCGTCGCCAGGCCATTTTAAACGCTATGCCGGGGATCAGGCCGGACCATATTCGCACCCCGTGGATTGAGTTCTGGCGTCGATTCCGTCGTCAGCCCGTCGCTATGGTCGCCGGGTTGTTTGTGTTACTGCTGATCCTGGTGGCGATTATCGCCCCCTGGTTAGCCCCGTTTGATGCGGAAAACTACTTCGATTACGACCGGCTGAACGATGGACCGTCGATGATGCACTGGTTTGGCGTGGACTCGCTCGGGCGCGATATTTTCAGCCGCGTGCTGGTAGGGGCGCAGATCTCGCTGGCGGCCGGGGTCTTTGCGGTGCTGATGGGCGCAGCAATTGGCACCGTGTTGGGGCTGGCGGCCGGGTACTACGAAGGCTGGTGGGACCGCATCATCATGCGTATCTGTGATGTGCTGTTTGCCTTTCCCGGTATTCTGCTGGCGATTGCCGTGGTGGCGGTGATGGGCAGCGGCATGGCGAACGTCATCATCGCCGTGGCGGTATTCTCGATTCCCGCTTTCGCGCGTCTGGTACGTGGCAACACGCTGGTGCTGAAGCAGCAGACCTTTATCGAGTCGGCGCGCAGCATGGGAGCCAGCGATGCCACCATCCTGTTCAGCCATATTCTGCCGGGAACGGTCTCGTCTATCGTGGTCTATTTCACCATGCGCATAGGCGTGTCGATTATCTCGGCGGCCAGCCTGTCGTTTCTGGGGTTAGGCGCACAGCCGCCGACGCCGGAGTGGGGCGCGATGCTGAACGAGGCGCGGGCGGATATGGTGATTGCGCCACACGTGGCGATCTTCCCGAGCCTGGCGATTTTCCTGACCGTGCTGGCGTTTAATTTGCTGGGGGATGGGCTGCGCGACGCGCTGGATCCGCGGATAAAAGGGTAGTGCTGTGGAATGTGCCGGGTGGCGGCGACGCCTTACCCGGCCTGGAACAGAGGCGTGGGGAGATTAAACCCGGCTGCCCCATAAATCATACTCGTCGGCGTTTTCGACCTTCACGCGAATAATATCGCCCGGCTTGACGTTGGTTTCGCCGTTCAGGTATACCGCGCCGTCGATTTCAGGCGCATCCGCCATGCTGCGGCCAATCGCGCCTTCTTCGTCCACTTCGTCGATAATCACCAGAATTTCGCGGCCCACTTTCTCCTGCAAGCGTTCAGCAGAGATCTGCTGTTGCAGCTGCATAAAGCGGTTCCAGCGCTCCTCTTTTACCTCTTCCGGTACCTGGTCCGCCAGCTCGTTGGCCGTTGCGCCTTCAACCGGGCTGTACTTGAAGCAGCCGACGCGATCCAGACGCGCCTCTTTCAGGAAGTCGAGCAGCATCTGGAAATCTTCTTCGGTTTCACCC
Source organism: Enterobacter cloacae complex sp. GF14B (assembly GCF_004136805.1). Classification (NCBI taxonomy): domain Bacteria; kingdom Pseudomonadati; phylum Pseudomonadota; class Gammaproteobacteria; order Enterobacterales; family Enterobacteriaceae; genus Enterobacter; species Enterobacter cloacae complex sp. GF14B. The sequence continues at coordinate 39,677 of NZ_QFRV01000036.1, read as the reverse complement.
GGGAAGCCGACAATAAAGGTGGAGCGCAGGGTAAGATCCGGGCAGATCTCACGCCACTGCTTGATGCGCGCCAGCTGGCGGTCAACGGAGCCAGGACGTTTCATCAGCTTCAGAATGCGCGGGCTGGCATGCTGTAGCGGGATATCCAGGTACGGCAGGATTTTACCTTCCGCCATCAGCGGGATCACATCGTCAACGTGCGGGTAAGGATAGACGTAGTGCAGGCGCGTCCAGATCCCGAGCTTAGCCAGCTGCTCGCACAGGCCGACCATGCTGGTTTTCACTGGCTCGCCGTTGTGGAAACCGGAACGGTGTTTAACGTCCACGCCGTAGGCGGAGGTGTCCTGGGAGATGACCAGCAGCTCCTTCACGCCCGCGTCGGCCAGGCGTTTGGCTTCTGCCAGCACCTCGCCAATCGGACGGCTCACCAGATCGCCACGCATCGACGGGATGATGCAGAAGGTGCAGCGATGGTTGCAGCCTTCGGAAATTTTCAGGTAGGCGTAGTGGCGCGGCGTCAGCTTCACGCCCTGTTCCGGCACCAGGCTCAGGAACGGGTTGTGCTTTGGTTTGGGGACGTAGTGATGAACATGTTCCAGCACCTGCTCGTAGCTGTGTGGACCGGTGATCTCCAGCACCTTCGGGTGCACTTCACGGATCTGGTCTTCTTTTGCGCCCAGGCAGCCGGTCACAATCACTTTGCCGTTTTCCGTCAGGGCTTCACCAATGGCTTCCAGGGATTCCTGAACCGCGCTGTCGATAAAGCCGCAGGTGTTGACGATCACCATGTCGGCGTTGTCGTAGCTTGGCACCACGTCATAGCCTTCAGTGCGAAGTTCAGTCAGGATGCGTTCGGAGTCCACCAGGTTCTTCGGGCAGCCCAGGGAGACAAAGCCGATTTTCGGCGGGTGCGTAACATTGCTCATAGGTTAAAAATTCATCAATTATGGAGTTATCAGGGCGGGATTTTACAGCGTATCGCAGGGGATTTATACACTCTTGATGGCGCAGTTGAGGCCGGCAATCGTTGTAACATTGTAAAGAATGTTAATCAGTTATCGTTTATTGATCCCAGGCATTACATTGTACAAAAAATGACCTTATTCTTAATGAGGTAACATGGCTGACAGAGGAGGAATAGCATGTCCGTTGACAGACTGAAACGCGATCTGCTTAACAAGATGATCAACGCCCGAATCGACCTGGCTGCATATCTGCAACTCCGCAAGGCGAAAGGGTATATGTCAGTCAGCGAAAGCGAAAATCTGCGTGATAACTTCTTTGAACTTTGCAATTTCATGCGTGAAAAAGCACCCATCCTGAAAGCGCACTACGCTGAAAGCGAATTAGTGGCGCTGCGCCGCGCCGCCGAGGTGCTCTCCATCGCCGGGGTCTGTTTGATGAACGGACGTCACGACTGCCCGAATTTTATTGCCGTTAACGCGGAGAAGCTTGAAAACTGCCTGACCACGCTCGCGCTTTGCATCATGTGTCTGAACAAGCCGGAAACGCTTGCCCGGCACTGAACCCGGGGGAGGCAACTCCCCCTTCTGATTAAGCTTTTGTAAAAGTGGTAACGCACCCGGGAACAGTGGCTAATCTTTAAGCCATATGTCGATAAAGGAGTGCGTTATGCCTCGATCCTCGCTGATTTTCCTTCCAGTCTTGTTATTCCCGCTTTCACTGCTTGCAGCGCCTGAGACGGTTAAGGTCGACGTGCTACAGACAAAACTGGATCACCCCTGGTCGCTGGCGTTTCTGCCAGATAACAAGGGGCTGCTCATCACGCTCAAAGACGGGCAGCTTAAGCACTGGCAGGCAGGGAAAGGGCTCTCCGATCCGATTGTCGGCGTGCCGAAAGTGTGGGCGAGCGGCCAGGGCGGACTGCTGGACGTCGCGCTGGCCCCGGATTTTGCACAATCACGGCGGGTCTGGCTCAGCTTCGCCGAGGCAGGTAATGATGGCAAAGCGGGTACCGCGGTGGGCTACGGGCGGTTGAGCGATGACCTGTCGCGCATTGAGGGCTTCCAGGTGGTGTTCCGACAGATGCCGAAGCTCTCTACCGGCAACCACTTTGGTGGACGGCTGGTGTTCGACGGCAAAGGCCATCTTTTTATTGGCCTGGGTGAAAACAACCAGCGCCCGACGGCGCAGGATCTGGACAAGCTTCAGGGCAAGGTGGTGCGCCTGACGGAGGACGGAAAAGTGCCACCGGATAATCCGTTTGTGAACACCGCCGGTGCGCGCCCGGAAATCTGGTCCTATGGCATTCGCAACCCGCAGGGAATGGCGATGAACCCGTGGAGTGACACGCTGTGGCTCAACGAACACGGACCACGCGGTGGGGATGAGGTTAACATTCCTGAGAAGGGCAAAAACTACGGCTGGCCCCTGGCGACGCACGGGATCAATTACAGCGGCCTGAAAATCCCGGAAGCAAAAGGCGAGCACGTTGAAGGCACCGAAAAACCACTGTTTGTCTGGAAAGTGTCGCCCGCCGTCAGCGGCATGGCGTTCTACAACAGCGACGTCTTCCCGCAGTGGAAAAACAAGCTGTTTATCGGCGCGCTGAAGGAGAAAGACGTCATCGTGCTGAGCGTGAAGGGTAATACCGTGACGGAGGATGGGCGAATTCTTGGGGATAAAGATCAGCGTATCCGCGATGTGCGCGTCGGGCCGGATGGTTATCTGTACGTGCTGACCGACGAGACGGACGGGCAGCTTTGGAAAGTCAGCCCGTCCGGGTCGTAATCAGGTCACCGGGATCATCACCACGTTGCGATACGCCGGGCGCTCGCTGAGCTGCTGGATCCAGCGCTCAAGGTGAGGGCGCGGGGTCCAGCTGAGACCCATGTTAGTGAGGTTCCAGACGAAGGGGGCGACGGCGATATCGCCCACGCCGAACGTGTCGCCGGAGAACCAGGTATGCTTCGCCAGTTCGTCGTCCATCATCGCAAACAGCGACTCGCACGCGTCCTGGGCGGCATGAATGGCGGGATAATCACGATCGGCTTCCGGCGTACGGATAAGCCCCATCAGGATCACGCGGTGCGTGGGGGAAAGCGTCTGGTTTGCCCAGTCCATCCATTTTTCGCCCTGCGCGCGCTGGGCCGGATTTTCAACCCACAGGCGACCCTGGCCGTACTGCGCGGCAAGATAACGCACAATGGTATTGGACTCCCACAGCGTGGCGTCTGTCTCGTCATCGCGCAGCAACGGCACCAGCCCGTTTGGGTTCATCGCCAGATAGTCGGCGTCTTTATTCACCCCGAACGCCATGCCAGCCATAATTTGGTTGAACGGTAAATCCAGCTCCTCGAGCGTCCAGAGCACTTTCTTCACGTTAGTCGAATTGTTCCTGCCCCACAGCGTAATCATATTTACTCCCGATGAGATGTGAATCCGAGTCAGCTTTTCGCCATGGTGAGATAAACCTAACAATTACGCAACAGATGCTAAAAAAAACGCCGCAATCAAAGCGTATCTGAATGTTATTGCATAAACTTTAAAAACTTTACCTGGAACAGGTTTCTTTGAAGGCTGTAGTGCGCTATTACTCATCGCTTCTTGCGACACGGTGATTGTGACGTGATTTTTAGAATGGACACTCGGGTGGCATTTATGACGCAAAAAACTTCTTCTCTGCGCAGCCTGGCGGCAGGCTCGGCGCTGCTTTTCCTTTTTGCCCCAACGCTTCATGCGGCGGAACAGACAGCGCCCGAAGCGCCGCCTGTTGATGCGCGCGCCTGGATCCTGATGGATTACGCCAGCGGGAAAGTGCTGGCGGAAGGTAACGCCGACGAAAAACTCGACCCGGCGAGCCTGACGAAAATTATGACCAGCTATGTGGTCGGCCAGGCGTTAAAAGCGGGCAAGATCAAGCTGAATGACATGGTCACCGTCGGGAAAGATGCCTGGGCGACCGGTAACCCGGCGCTGCGCGGCTCGTCCGTGATGTTCCTGAAGCCCGGTGATCAGGTCTCCGTTTCCGATCTGAATAAAGGGGTCATTATTCAGTCGGGAAATGATGCCTGTATTGCGCTGGCCGATTACGTCGCGGGCAGTCAGGACTCGTTTATTGGGCTGATGAATGGCTACGCGAAAAAACTGGGTCTGACCAATACCACCTTTAAAACCGTTCACGGCCTGGATGCGCCGGGTCAGTTCAGCACCGCGCGCGATATGGCGCTGCTGGGCAAAGCGCTGATCCATGACGTTCCGGATGAGTACGCCATCCATAAAGAGAAAGAGTTTACCTTCAATAATATTCGCCAGCCTAACCGTAACCGCCTGCTCTGGAGCAGTAACGTTAACGTGGACGGCATGAAAACCGGTACAACTGCCGGGGCCGGATACAACCTGGTGGCTTCTGCGACGCAGGGCGATATGCGCCTGATCTCGGTGGTGCTGGGCACGAAAACCGACCGCATTCGTTTTAACGAGTCAGAAAAACTGCTGACCTGGGGTTTCCGCTTCTTTGAAACCGTCACGCCGATTAAGCCGGACGCCACCTTCGTCAGCCAGCGCGTCTGGTTTGGTGATAAAAGTGAAGTAAACCTGGGGGCAGGTGAAGCGGGGTCCGTCACCATTCCACGCGGCCAGCTGAAAAACCTGAAAGCGAGCTATACCCTGACCGAGCCACAGCTGACCGCGCCGTTAAAAAAAGGCCAGGTGGTCGGGACGATAGATTTCCAGCTTAACGGCAAATCCATTGAGCAGCGTCCGCTGGTGGTAATGGAAGCGGTGGAAGAGGGCGGCTTCTTCAGCCGGATATGGGACTTTGTGTTAATGAAATTCCACGGCTGGTTTGGCAGCTGGTTCAGCTAAGTTTTTGCCGGGTGGCGCTGCGCTTACCCGGCCTACGTTCGAGCCGTTGTAGGCCGGGTAAGGCGAAGCCGCCACCCGGCATAACCTCAATACATCAACTTCACCTGCTGCGCTTTCGCGTATGCCACCAGCTCGTCATCCGGGCGGCAATCACTGACGATGGCGTCAAAGCGCGACAGCTCTCCCATCCTTGCCGGACGGACCTTGCCAAATTTACTGTGATCAACCACCAGCACATGCTGCTGTGCGGCGTTGAGCGCCCACTGTTTCACCGGTAACTCTTCAAGATTAAAACAGGTTGCCCCCTGTTTCACATTCACGCCCGCCGCAGAGTAAAAGGCAATATCCGGGCATACATTGCTCAGCGTGTCCTGAATATTCAGCGGTTTGAAAATGGCGTTGCTGGCATGAAATTCGCCGCCACACAAAATCACCCGGCACGCCGGTTTCTCCTGCAAGGCAAGGAAGGTGTTTAGCGAATAACAGACGGCGGTAAACGGAACGGTGCTGTCGATGGCCTCGATGATCCACGGGGTTGTCGTACCGCAGTCAAAAAACAGCGTTTGATGCGGCTGCACCAGCGAGGCGGCGAGCCGCGCGGCTTTGCGCTTCTCCTCCACCAGGCGTGTTTTTTGATCGCTTAACAGATAATGGCTGGCGCTACGCGGCTCCAGAACAATATACCCGCCAAGCAGCACAACGGGGGCGCTGTCGCTGTTCAGATCGCGACGAATGGTCATTTCAGACACGCCAAGCAGGGTAGCGGCTTCCTTAAGATGCAGCTTATCGCTGCGCTTCAGCGCCTGGAGCAGCTGAGCAATGCGGTCATCGCGACGTGTTTCCATAGATCCTCGGGCTAAAAAAGTGAGCCCCCGCAGGGCGGGGGCTCAAGTGTAACCTGACGGACCGGGGTTAGTCACGTATCCAGCCTTTGCGGATCGGAAGGGCAAACAGAACGCGATAGGCCTGTGATAATCCACGATAAAGCGCCGGACCAAAGAGGCTCCACAGGATGGCTGCGCTGACGCAGCCCATCAGTCCCACCAGGAAACCGCCGACCATATCCAGCGGCCAGTGCACGCCCAGGTAGACGCGGGACCAGGCGATGGCGACCGCCACGCCCATCAGCACTACGCCGGACCACAGGCGATGCCAGAACAGGAAGGCCAGCGCAAAGGTGAAGATCACCGTGCCGTGATCGCTCGGGAACGAGTCGTCCGGCGCATGGTGCAGGAAGTTGTAGCCGACGCGATCGACAAACGGACGATCGTGTGGGAAGGCGTGGCCCAGCACGTAGCTTGCCAGCACGCTGACGCCGATCGCCATCGCCATTTTGATCACCAGATGGCGCTGGGCGGTGACCTGTGTACGAGGTCCCCATAACCAGAGGATCACCGCCAGCGCCGGTACAATGCTGATCACATCTTTCGCAATGAAGGTGGCGAGATCGATCATCCATTCCGGTGACGACGGCGTGGCGTTGAGCAGGTAAAACAGTTCGTAGTTCAGATTTTCTAACATAATCTCGTTACTCTTTAGCAAACCAGGCGGAAACCAGCCCGTAAACCAGCACCTGGGAAAACCAGACCCACCACCCGGCCCACAGGTTGTGAGAGAAAAAATGCGCGCCGCGCATGACCTGCCCGAATCCCATCAGCAGCCCCATAACAACGCCCAACGCGACATAGGTCCAGGCCAGGCGTGGACGTTCACGCCAGAAGGCAAAAAACAGCCCCATCACCATAAACCCGCTTGAGGCGTGGCCGCCGGGAAAGCAGCGTCCCGGTCCGCTGTCTGCCGGAATCGCGCTGAACAGGGGATACGAGACGGCTTTGCCGCCATACTCCACCAGATCCCACGGACAGCTGTGGTGGCTCATGCTTTTCAGGGCTCCTACAACGAGCGCGCCCAGACCCATCAGAAGCGCGGCTGTCACCAGCCGGGCATTGCGTCTGTAAGTCCCGTAAACCAGCGCGATGACGGCCAGGGCAATGGCCACATATTTCGCCAGCCGATGGTTGAGCAGATCCAGCAGCGGATTTTGCTGTAGCGGGAAATGATGCGTCGCCGCGTCATACCAGAAGCCGGTGATCCATCGGTCAAGCGATTCATCGCGCGAAAGCCAGGTAAAAAGCAGCGCAAGGACGATCAGCACGAAAAGCTGATAACCATAAAAGCGGGCAGGCAAACGGTAAAGGCGTTTTGTCTTATTTGTCGGTAACTTAGATAATTCTGAAGGGCTGACGGCGTGTGTCATAGTTTCGGTCAATAACGTGAAATAGCACTATCATAAGGAGGGCAACTTAAGGAAACCTTAAACAACAACGATAAGTGCCTTATTTCTGTTTTTTCACGTTAATTTGCTATCTCAGACAGCGACAATTCATTACACTCATCGCGATTTTTTCATATTAAAGAGATTGCATGATAAACCGTTCTTCTTCCGGTAATCGTCTGGGTCGTCAGGCGTTACTTTTTCCTCTGTGTCTGGTGCTTTACGAATTCTCTACCTACATCGGCAACGACATGATCCAGCCAGGCATGCTGGCTGTGGTTGAGCAGTACAACGCAGGTATTGAGTGGGTACCTACATCGATGACCGCCTATCTCGCGGGCGGCATGTTTTTACAGTGGCTTTTAGGGCCGCTGTCGGATCGTATTGGCCGCCGCCCGGTGATGCTGACGGGCGTGGTATGGTTTATCGTCACCTGTCTCGCCACGCTGCTGGCGCAGAACATTGAGCAGTTTACGTTGCTGCGTTTCCTTCAGGGCGTGAGCCTGTGCTTTATTGGTGCCGTGGGCTACGCCGCTATTCAGGAGTCGTTTGAGGAGGCGGTATGTGTCAAAATTACCGCGCTGATGGCGAACGTGGCGCTGATTGCACCGCTTCTGGGGCCGCTGGTGGGAGCCGCATGGGTCCACGTCGCGCCGTGGGAAGGGATGTTTGTGCTCTTTGCCGCGCTTGCGGCCATCTCTTTCTTTGGTCTGCACCGTGCGATGCCGGAGACCGCCACCCGCCTGGGCGAAAAGCTCTCGCTTAAAGAGCTGGGGCGTGATTATAAGGCGGTGCTGAAAAACGGCCGTTTTGTCGCGGGCGCGCTGGCGACGGGCTTTGTCAGCCTGCCGCTGCTGGCGTGGATTGCCCAGTCGCCGGTCATTATCATCAGCGGCGAACAGCTTAGCAGCTATGAGTATGGCCTGTTACAGGTGCCGATTTTTGGCGCGCTGATTATCGGTAACCTGGTGCTGGCGCGTCTGACGTCACGCCGTACCGTGCGTTCGCTGATTATTATGGGCGGTTGGCCCATAGCGGCAGGGCTGATTATCGCGGCGGTGGCGACCGTAGCCTCGTCTCATGCGTACCTGTGGATGACTGCGGGGCTGAGCATTTACGCGTTTGGTATCGGCGTGGCGAATGCCGGTCTGGTACGCCTGACGCTGTTCGCCAGTGAAATGAGTAAAGGCACGGTCTCTGCCGCGATGGGGATGCTGCAAATGCTGATTTTCACCGTCGGAATTGAGGTGAGCAAGCATGCTTATGCTTTCGGCGGTAACGGGCTGTTCAGCCTGTTCAACCTCGCCAACGGCGTGCTGTGGATTGCCCTGATGGTGGTATTCCTGAAAGACAAACGCGTCGGAAACGCCCTGCAACCGTAATCCTTATCCCCTCTCCCCCCTGGGCGAGCTCGGGACAGTTCCCTCTCCCTGTGGGCTGAGGGATCCCCAGTAATTTGAAAGCAAAAGCGATAACGTTGCCTCAGAATAACTGAGGGCTTTCAGCGATGCCTCGGTCCGGCTGTAAATCGCTGAGGCGTTTCCTGTAGGCCGGGGCGAGGCGCAGGGATGCGCCGAGAGGGCGGGCTTTACAGGGATGTTACCTCCGCCCGTCCCCGATAAGCCGGAAGGAAAAAGCCGGAGGCACCGCGAAGCGGCGATTTTCCGCCGGAAGCCCGGGTCGCCAGGGTGGTGGCGACTGAGCCACCCTGGCACGTTCACCGGTCATGTCGTGACAGAGTAGCAAGGAACATAAAGTGAACGGAATGACCACCAGAGCCGTATGTTCCCCCTCACCCCAGCCCTCTCCCTCAAGGGAGAGGGGGCCGTCTGTGCAGGCATTATTTTGTGGGGAACCCTCAGCCCTGTGGGAGAGGGTTAGGGTGAGGGCATAAGGCCGCACTATGCTTAACGGCCTCAGGCTTTCCCCGCTTTCGCCAGCTCCTTCACCAGCGGCAGCATCACTTTCACGACATCCCGGCTGCGGTGCTCAATCCGCTGCGGCAGCGCTTTATCAATGTGCTGCTGATTATCTAGCCGCACATCATGCCAGCTGGTCCCGTCCGGGAAGGCTTTCGATTTGCTGCGCTGCTGATAGCCATCTTTTTTGCCCAGCGCCCAGTTCGTCGCCTCGACGTACAGCACCGGAATGCCCGCCTTATCAAACACTTCACCGTCATTACAGCAGCCTGTGCCTTTAGGATACTCCGGGTTACCGCCCGGATTTGTCGCGGCATAGACGCCATGCGTGCGGGCAAGCGCCAGCGCGCGGTCGCGGGTGAGTTTACGTACGCTGCTCGGCGTGCTCTGTCCGCTATTAAAATAGAGCTTATCCCCCACGATCAGATTATCGAGGTTAATCACCAGCAACGTATTTTTCTTCTCCTCAGCGCTCATGCGCTTAAGGAGATTCTCAGCGCCGAGTTTTCCTTCTTCTTCGCCGCTGGTCGCAACAAAGCGAATGCTGTATTTCGTCGGAATATTCTTCAGGCGTTCGGCCAGCTCAAGCATCACGCCCAGACCCGCCGCATTATCATCCAGTCCCTGAAGCGTCAGCCCGCCGAGATTATTATCGACATCGGCATCGCTCAACGGCGTGTAGGTATCAAGGTGCGCCATAATAATAATCTGCTCAGCCGCCTTTCCTTCGTGCGCCGCAATAACCGTGCTGCCAGTTACGTTATGCCAGTTTTGCGTTTTATTGCGAGTGGTATAGATGTAGCGGCTGTGGAAAGCGCGAATGTCGCTTTCATAGCCCATATCCGCAAACTGCTGACGAATATAGTCTGCCGAGAGCATCTCGGCTGGGGTTCCGGTCATACGGCCCGGAAAGACCGTCGCAATATGCCGCGCCTGCATACTGGCTATTTCACCGTAAGATGGATTTTTTGCCTGAGCCGGAAGGATAAAGCAAACGCCGAGCGCCAGGGCAACGAATCGGTGGCGCATTGCGGAAAACATAGTGAGTCCTTAAAAACAGAGCAAAATTTTAACCCGCATAGTATGAAACTGTGATCGGGTAGACACAATTTGAATTGCTCTTAAATGCCCGAAATTTCGCGTGTTAAGCACTTTTTGATATTTGCTTTTCCACGGCGTTATTCCATTGAGTAACTACTCATTCCAATTCGTAATTTCATTCGATCTAAGCCGCCCCCTATAGTCCCTTTATTCGTGGTTGTTAGTGAGTTGTTGCCTGTGGACTATCTCCCCCTTTTTGCTGCCTTAAAAGACCGACCGGTATTGGTTGTCGGGACGGGTGAAATTGCCGATCGCAAAATCGCCTTCCTGCAACGCGCCGGGGCGCAGGTGCAGATCGTTGCAGAGGCGGATTTTGCAGAGTCTCAGATCGACAGCGTGGTACTGGTGATTGCGGCAACCGAAGATCGGGCGCTCAACAGCCGAATCTCCGACGCAGCCCAGGCCCGTCACCGCCTGGTGAACGTGGTAGACGACCAGCCGTTATGTTCATTTATCTTCCCGTCGATTGTCGACCGCTCGCCGCTGCTGGTGGCGATCTCCTCCGGCGGCACCGCCCCGGTGCTGGCGCGCGTGCTGAGAGAAAAAATCGAAGCGCTGCTGCCGACCAGCCTCGGACGCATGGCGGAGAAGGCCAGCTACTGGCGCAACCATCTGAAAACGCGTCTGACCAGCGTGACGGAACGCCGTCGCTTCTGGGAGCGTGTGTTTCGCGGCCGCTTTGCCAGCCTGATGCAGGCCGGTAACGAGACGGCGGCGCAACAAATCCTCGAAGACGAACTGGATAACCCCGGCAGTACGGGCGGGGAGATCATTCTGGTGGGCGCCGGGCCGGGCGATGCCGGGCTGCTCACGCTGCGTGGCCTCCAGGTTCTTCAGGATGCGGATGTCGTGTTCTACGACCACCTGGTCACCGACGGTATTCGCGAGCTGATCCGCCGTGACGCGGAGCAAATCTGCGTCGGCAAACGTGCCGGCGAGCACTCCGTGCCGCAGCACGACACCAATCAAATGCTGATTGCCGCTGCGAAAGCGGGCAAAACCGTGGTGCGCCTGAAAGGGGGCGATCCGTTTATCTTCGGTCGTGGTGGCGAGGAGTTGCAGGCGGCAGCCGAAGCGGGCGTCCCGTTCCAGGTGGTTCCCGGCATTACGGCGGCGTCTGCCGTCACGGCCTACGCAGGTATTCCGCTGACCCATCGCGATTACGCCCAGAGCGTGACCTTTGTGACCGGGCACTATAAAGCCGACAGCACGCCGTTTGACTGGTCGCATCTCGCCCAGAGCCGACAAACGCTGGCGATTTATATGGGCACGATGAAAGCGGCTGACATCAGCGAACAGCTTATTCAGCACGGTCGCGATGCGGCGACGCCGGTAGCGGTGATCTCCCGCGGGACACGCGTCGATCAGCATGTCGCCATCGGCACTTTACAAGACCTTGCAACCCTGGCGAAAGACGCCCCAATGCCCGCCCTGATTGTGGTGGGAGAAGTGGTGCAGCTGCACAGCACGCTCGCCTGGTTCCAACACACAACCGACACAGAAGGCTTTGGCGCTTCTGTTATAAATTTGGCTTAAGGAACGGTTATGGACCAAAAACGACTTACTCACCTGCGGCAGCTCGAAGCGGAAAGTATCCACATTATCCGCGAAGTGGCCGCCGAGTTTTCTAACCCGGTGATGATGTACTCCATCGGTAAAGATTCCAGCGTCATGCTGCACCTGGCGCGTAAAGCGTTTTATCCGGGTACGCTGCCGTTCCCGCTGCTGCACGTGGATACCGGCTGGAAATTCCGCGAGATGTACGAGTTTCGTGACCGTACCGCCAAAGCCTACGGCTGCGAGCTGCTGGTGCACAAAAACCCGGAAGGGGTGGCGATGGGTATCAACCCGTTCGTGCACGGCAGCGCCAAGCATACCGACATCATGAAAACCGAAGGGCTGAAGCAGGCGCTGAATAAATACGGTTTTGATGCGGCCTTCGGCGGCGCGCGCCGTGACGAAGAGAAATCCCGCGCCAAAGAGCGTATCTACTCTTTCCGCGACCGCTTCCACCGCTGGGACCCGAAAAACCAGCGTCCGGAGCTGTGGCACAACTACAACGGCCAGATCAACAAGGGCGAAAGCATTCGCGTCTTTCCGCTCTCCAACTGGACCGAGCTGGATATCTGGCAGTACATCTATCTGGAAAATATTGAGATCGTTCCGCTGTATCTGGCGGCCGAGCGCCCGGTGCTGGAGCGCGACGGCATGCTGATGATGATCGACGACGATCGCATTGATTTACAGCCGGGCGAAGTGATCAAAAAACAGATGGTCCGTTTCCGTACTCTCGGCTGCTGGCCGTTGACCGGCGCGGTGGAATCCAGTGCGCAGACGCTGCCGGAGATCATCGAGGAGATGCTGGTATCGACCACCAGTGAGCGACAGGGCCGCGTGATTGACCGCGACCAGGCAGGCTCCATGGAGCTGAAGAAACGTCAGGGTTATTTCTAAGGAGCCGCCATGAATACGACTATTGCCCAACAAATTGCCGATGAAGGCGGCGTAGAAGCTTATCTGCACGCCCAGCAGTACAAAAGTCTGCTGCGTTTCCTGACCTGCGGCAGCGTTGATGACGGGAAAAGCACCCTGATAGGACGTCTGCTGCACGACACGCGCCAGATCTACGAAGATCAGCTCTCTTCCCTGCACAATGACAGTAAACGCCACGGCACCCAGGGCGAAAAACTCGACCTGGCGCTGCTGGTAGACGGCTTGCAGGCGGAGCGCGAGCAGGGCATTACCATTGATGTCGCCTATCGCTACTTCTCTACCGAAAAGCGCAAATTTATTATCGCCGACACCCCGGGGCACGAGCAGTACACTCGTAACATGGCGACCGGCGCGTCCACCTGTGATCTGGCGATCCTGCTGATCGACGCCCGTAAAGGTGTGCTGGATCAGACTCGTCGTCACAGCTTTATCTCTACGCTGCTGGGGATCAAACACCTGGTGGTGGCGGTGAACAAAATGGATCTGGTGGACTACAGCGAAGCGCGATTCGACGAGATCCGTCAGAGCTACCTGACCTTTGCTGAACAGCTGCCGGGCAACCTCGATATTCGCTTTGTGCCGCTGTCGGCGCTGGAAGGGGATAACGTCGCCTCTCAGAGCGGGAACATGCCGTGGTACAGCGGCCCGACGCTGCTGGAAGTGCTGGAAACCGTTGAAATTCAGCGCGTGGTTGATACCCAGCCGATGCGCTTCCCGGTGCAGTACGTGAACCGTCCGAACCTCGATTTCCGCGGCTTCTCGGGCACCATTGCGTCCGGCGCGGTGAAGGTGGGCCAGCGCGTGAAGGTGCTGCCGTCCGGTGTGGAATCGGCCATTGCCCGAATCGTCACCTTTGATGGCGATCTGGAGGAAGCCGGAGCAGGTGAAGCGGTAACCCTGGTACTGAAAGACGAAATTGATATCAGCCGCGGCGACCTGCTGGTCGACGCGCAGGAAACGCTGGCGGCGGTGCAGGGCGCATCCGTGGACGTGGTGTGGATGGCGGAACAGCCGCTGACCGCAGGCCAGAGCTATGACATTAAAATCGCCGGCAAGAAAACCCGCGCCCGCGTGGACGGCATTCAGTTCCAGGTGGACATCAACAACCTGACCCACCGTGACGTGAGCGAGCTGCCGCTGAACGGCATCGGTCTGGTGGATATGACCTTCGACGAGCCGCTGGTGCTGGATCCGTATCAGCAGAATCCTGTTACGGGCGGGCTCATCTTCATTGACCGCCTGACGAACGTTACCGTCGGTGCCGGCATGGTGCGCGAGCCTGACGCGCAGGCGAGCGTGACGTCTGAGTTCAGCGCCTTCGAGCTGGAACTGAACGCGCTGGTGCGTAAGCACTTCCCGCACTGGGGCGCACGCGATCTGCTGGGAGGCAAGTGATGGCCGCCCATGATGAGAACGTCGTGTGGCATCCTCATCCGGTCACCGTCGCCCAGCGCGAACAGCTCCATGGTCACCGTGGGGTTGTGCTGTGGTTTACCGGGCTGTCTGGCTCCGGTAAATCCACGGTGGCAGGCGCACTGGAAGAGGCGCTGCATCAGCAGGGGGTGAGCACCTACCTGCTGGACGGCGACAACGTGCGTCACGGCCTGTGCAGCGATTTAGGGTTCAGCGATGAAGATCGTAAAGAGAACATTCGTCGGGTGGGGGAAGTCGCCAGCCTGATGGCGGATGCCGGGCTGGTGGTGCTGACGGCGTTTATCTCACCGCACCGCGCCGAACGTCAGATGGTGCGTGAGCGCGTGGGGCAGAATCGCTTTATTGAAGTGTTTGTGGATACCCCGCTGGCAATCTGCGAAGCGCGCGATCCTAAAGGGCTGTACAAAAAAGCCCGCGCGGGAGAGCTGCGAAACTTCACCGGCATTGACTCCGTTTACGAAGCGCCTGAATCCCCTGAGATTCATCTGGAAGGTCAACAATTGGTAACAAATTTAGTAAGCCAATTATTAGACCTGCTCAGACGGGACGATATTATCAGATCCTGAGACGGTATCGTTCGGGAGCTGTCTTCCCGAGCGATGAGTCACGGTCACAGGATTAGCTATGCGCAACAGTGAAAACTACATGATTACCACCGGGTCGGAACCGTTAACGACCGACGACGAGACGACCTGGTCCTTCCCTGGGGCGATAGTCGGCTTCGTATCGTGGCTACTGGCGCTGGGTATCCCGTTTTTGATCTACGGTGGTAACACCCTCTTTTTCTTCCTCTATACCTGGCCTTTCTTTTTAGCGCTGATGCCCGTTGCGGTGGTTGTGGGCGTGGCGCTGCACTCCCTTTTCAACGGCAAGCTTCTGTATAGTACGCTCATCACTATCGCCACCGTTGTGGTCATCTTTGGCCTGCTGTTTTTATGGCTGATGGGCTAACTTACGGCATAATTAGAACCCCGCAGTAGAGTCCAGCGGAAAGTTATGGGATGATGATGCCGTTTTTTCAGGGGGCAGGATGGGTAAACTAACGCTGCTGTTGCTGGCTTTGCTAGTCTGGCTGCAATATTCGCTGTGGTTCGGCAAAAACGGACTGCACGACTACAGCCGGGTGAGCGATGACGTCGCGGCACAGCAGGCGACAAACGCCAAACTTAAAGCGCGTAACGATCAACTTTTTGCTGAAATTGATGACCTCAATGGCGGCCAGGAGGCGATTGAGGAGCGCGCACGCAATGAACTCAGTATGACTAAGCCGGGCGAAACGTTTTATCGCCTGGTTCCGGATGCGTCTAAACGCAATCAGGGCTCCGCACAAAACAATCGATAATCAGGCCCAGGATTACGACATGGCAGCAACTTTTTCGGACGTCTGTGCCGTGGTGCCGGCCGCAGGTTTTGGCCGGCGCATGCAGACAGAATGTCCTAAGCAGTACCTCTCAATTGGCGATAAAACGATCCTCGAGCACGCCGTGGCGGCGCTGCTGGCGCATTCTCGGGTGAAACGCGTTGTTATTGCCATCAGCCCCGGCGATGCACGTTTTGCTCAGCTCCCGCTGGCGAATCACCCTCAGATTACCGTCGTTGACGGCGGCGCAGAGCGGGCTGACTCCGTTCTGGCGGGCATTCAGGCTGCCGGGAACGCGCAGTGGGTGCTGGTGCACGATGCCGCGCGTCCCTGTCTGCATCACGACGATCTGTCACGTCTGCTGGCTCTGAGTGAAACCAGTAACGTGGGCGGCATTCTGGCCGCCCCGGTGCGTGACACCATGAAGCGTGCCGAACCGGGTAAACCGGCGATTGCCCACACCGTCGAGCGCGTCGATCTATGGCACGCGCTGACGCCACAATTTTTTCCCCGCGAATTACTCCACGACTGCTTAACGCGTGCGCTTAAAGAAGGTGCGACCATTACGGACGAAGCCTCGGCACTGGAGTATTGCGGTTTCCACCCCACGCTTGTTGAAGGGCGCGCTGATAATATAAAAGTGACGCGCCCGGAAGACTTACAGCTCGCGGAATTTTATCTTACCCGTACGACCCCTCAGGAGAAGGCATAATGCGTATTGGACACGGTTTTGATGTACACGCCTTTGGCGGCGTTGGCCCAATTATCATTGGCGGCGTGCGCATTCCATACGAAAAAGGTCTGCTGGCGCATTCTGATGGCGACGTGGCGCTGCATGCGCTGACCGACGCGCTGCTGGGTGCCGCCGCGCTGGGCGACATTGGCAAACTGTTCCCGGACACCGATCCTGCTTTTAAAGGCGCAGACAGCCGTGAACTGCTGCGCGAAGCCTGGCGTCATATTCAGGCCAAAGGCTACACCCTTGGCAACGTTGATGTGACGATCATTGCTCAGGCACCGAAGATGCTGCCGCACATCCCTCAGATGCGTGTGTTTATCGCTGAAGATCTGGGCTGCCATATGGACGACGTCAACGTCAAAGCGACCACCACGGAGAAGCTGGGCTTTACCGGTCGTGGCGAAGGCATTGCCTGTGAAGCCGTGGCGCTGCTGGTGAAGGCGGCCAAATGACGGATTTCGACAACCTGACGTATCTGCACGGTGAACCGCAGGGCAAGGGGCTGCTGAAAGCCAACCCTGAAGATTTCGTGGTAGTGGAAGATCTCGGTTTTGAGCCGGACGGCGAAGGCGAGCACATCCTGGTGCGCATTCTGAAAAACGGCTGCAACACCCGCTTCGTGGCGGACGCGCTGGCAAAATTCCTCAATATTCACGCCCGCGAAGTGAGCTTTGCCGGTCAAAAAGATAAACATGCCGTGACCGAACAGTGGCTTTGCGCCCGCGTGCCCGGCAACGGCATGCCCGATTTAAGCAAATTTGAGCTTGAGGGCTGTAAGGTACTGGAGTACGCCCGCCATAAACGCAAATTGCGTCTGGGAGCGTTAAAAGGCAATGCCTTTACTCTGGTGTTGCGCGAAGTGACCGAACGCGAAGACGTTGAAAAACGCCTGAAGGCCATTAACGAACGCGGCGTGCCAAACTATTTCGGCGCACAGCGCTTTGGCATTGGTGGCAGCAACCTGCTGGGTGCGCTGCGCTGGGCGCAAAGCGGTGCACCGGTGCGCGATCGTAATAAACGCAGTTTTTGGTTGTCGGCGGCCCGCAGTGCGTTGTTTAATCAGATTGTGAGCGAACGGCTGAAAAAACCGGACGCGAATCAAGTTGTTGTCGGCGATGCGCTACAATTAGCGGGACGCGGAAGCTGGTTTGTGGCAACGGCCGATGAGATGGCCGATGTCCAGTCGCGCGTGGACGCTAAAACGCTGATGATTACCGCCGCCTTGCCGGGTTCAGGCGACTGGGGAACCCAGGGCGAGGCGCTGGCCGCTGAGCAGTCAGCGGTGGCGGATGCGCCAGAATTACAATCGTTGCTGGTGCGGGAAAAGGTCGAGGCGGCGCGCCGTGCGATGCTCCTCTACCCGCAACAGCTGAGCTGGAACTGGTGGGATGACGTAACCGTCGAGTTACGCTTCTGGCTGCCGGCAGGTAGCTTTGCCACCAGTGTTGTCAGGGAACTTATCAACACGTCGGGTGATTATGCGAATATTGCTGAGTAACGATGACGGGATCCATGCGCCAGGTATTCAGACGCTGGCGAAACACCTCCGCGAATTTGCGGATGTGCAGGTCGTGGCTCCCGATCGTAACCGCAGTGGCGCGTCTAACTCATTGACGCTGGAGTCTTCACTTCGCACCTTTACCTTTGAGAATGGCGATATTGCCGTCCAGATGGGGACGCCGACCGACTGCGTGTTTCTGGGCGTAAATGCGCTGATGCGCCCTCGGCCGGATGTTGTGGTCTCCGGCATCAATGCCGGACCAAATCTTGGCGATGATGTGATTTACTCCGGCACCGTGGCCGCGGCGATGGAAGGGCGTCACCTGGGTTTCCCGGCGCTGGCGGTCTCGTTAAACGGCCACACCCACTATGACACTGCCGCCGCGGTGACCTGCTCCATTCTCCGTGCGCTTGGCCGCGAGCCACTGCGTACCGGACGTATCCTTAATATTAACGTGCCGGATCTCCCACTGGACGAGATTAAAGGGATCCGCGTGACGCGCTGCGGCAGTCGCCACCCGGCCGATCAGGTTATTCCCCAGCAGGATCCGCGTGGCAATACCCTGTACTGGATCGGCCCGCCGGGAGATAAATGCGATGCCGGGCCAGACACCGACTTCGCTGCGGTGGATGAGGGTTACGTTTCCGTAACGCCGTTGCACGTAGATTTAACCGCTTATAGCGCGCATGATGTGGTGTCGGACTGGTTAGATCGGGTCGGAGTGAACGCGCAATGGTAAGTAAACGTGTACAAACTCTTCTGGAACAATTACGCGCACAGGGGATTGCCAACGAGCAGGTGCTGGATGCGCTTGCCCAGGTTCCCCGTGAGAAGTTTGTAGATGAGGCGTTTGAACACAAAGCGTGGGAAAACGTGGCGCTGCCCATCGGGCAAGGCCAGACGATTTCGCAGCCCTACATGGTGGCGCGTATGACGGAGCTTCTGGAGTTAACGCCAGACTCCCGGGTGCTGGAAATTGGCACCGGTTCAGGGTATCAGACCGCGATCCTGGCCCACCTTGTGCACCATGTCTGTTCCGTGGAACGGATTAAAGGGTTGCAGTGGCAGGCGCGCCGTCGCCTGAAACAGCTTGATTTACATAATGTATCGACACGCCACGGCGATGGATGGCAGGGTTGGCAGGCTCGCGCCCCGTTTGACGCCATCATTGTCACGGCAGCGCCACCTGAAATCCCCGCTGCACTTCTCTCGCAGCTGGACGAGGGCGGCATTCTTGTTTTGCCCGTCGGCGATGAGCAGCAGCTTTTAAAGCGCGTTCGTCGACGCGGCGGCGAGTTTATTATCGATACCGTGGAAGCCGTACGCTTTGTGCCCCTGGTTAAGGGCGAGCTGGCCTGAGACTCGGATTTTTCCAGGGTTATTAAGGCAAATTCAGCGTATGGTGTGGCGCGATAGGTTCGTGCCATCACGGTTATTTTTAAGTCACTGGTAGTTAACACATTCCTGGGGGATAAATGAGCGCGGGAAGCCCAAAATTCACCATCAGCCGTGTTGCGGCATTATCACTGGTTTCGCTCTGGCTGGCAGGCTGTACAAGTTCAAATAACGCGCCTGCGCCCGTCAGTTCCGTTAATGGAACCAGCGGCTCGGGTAACACGTCCAGCGGAATGTTGATCACCCCTCCGCCTAAAATGGGCACCTCAACGGCGCAGCAAACGCCGCAGATCCAGCCGGTTCAGCGTCCAGTTACGCAGCCTACGCAGATACAGCCAGTGGAACAGCCTGTTCAGACTGAAAATGGCCGCATAGTGTATAACCGTAAGTATGGGAACATTCCGAAAGGTAGCTATACCGGCGGCAGTACCTATACCGTGAAGCGCGGCGATACGCTGTTCTATATTGCCTGGATCACCGGGAACGATTTCCGCGATCTGGCACAGCGAAACAACGTCCAGGCCCCGTATGCTCTGGAAGTCGGGCAAACGCTTCAGGTTGGCAACGCGACGGGGACACCGCTTACGCCAGGCAACACCGTTTCAGCAGCCGACGTAACTGCGCAAAATAACAGCGTCACCCCTGCACAAAAAACCACCACGGTGGTTGCTTCACAACCTGTAATTACGTATTCTGAGGATTCAGGTGATCAGAGTGCTAACAAAATGTTGCCGAATAATAAAGGTACTGCGACTGTTGTCACAGCACCGACTACGGCACCTGTGGTTAGCTCTACTGTACCGACTGCAAGCAGTCAGAATGCCAGCTCGTCAATTACCACCTGGCGTTGGCCAACTGACGGCAAGATTATCGAGAACTTCGCTACCTCTGAGGGGGGCAACAAAGGGATCGATATCGCAGGCAGTAAAGGACAGGCAATCATCGCGACCGCAGACGGACGCGTTGTCTATGCCGGTAACGCACTGCGCGGTTACGGTAATCTTATTATCATCAAACATAATGATGATTACCTGAGTGCCTACGCCCATAACGACACAATGCTGGTCCGGGAACAACAAGAAGTTAAGGCGGGGCAAAAAATCGCTACCATGGGTAGCACCGGAACCAGTTCTACACGCTTGCATTTTGAAATTCGTTACAAGGGGAAATCCGTAAACCCGCTGCAATATTTACCGCAGCGATAAATTGACGGGGCATGCCAGCCAGGGTGTCTCGTCCAGGGATCACGGGTAGGAGCCACCTTATGAGTCAGAATACGCTGAAAGTTCATGATTTAAATGAAGACGCGGAATTTGATGAGAACGGAGCAGAGGCTTTTGACGAAAAAGCCTTAGTAGAAGAGGAACCCAGTGATAACGATTTGGCTGAAGAAGAGCTGTTATCGCAGGGTGCCACACAGCGTGTGCTGGACGCGACTCAGCTTTACCTTGGGGAGATTGGTTACTCCCCACTGCTAACGGCCGAAGAAGAAGTCTATTTCGCACGTCGTGCTTTGCGTGGTGATGTTGCCTCGCGTCGTCGCATGATCGAAAGTAACCTGCGACTGGTCGTGAAAATTGCCCGCCGTTACGGCAATCGTGGTCTGGCTCTGCTGGATCTGATTGAAGAGGGCAACTTAGGTCTCATCCGCGCAGTTGAGAAGTTTGACCCGGAACGCGGGTTCCGTTTCTCAACCTACGCGACCTGGTGGATTCGTCAGACCATCGAACGGGCTATTATGAACCAGACCCGTACGATTCGACTGCCGATCCACATCGTCAAAGAGTTGAATGTTTATCTGCGTACCGCGCGCGAGTTGTCCCATAAACTGGACCACGAGCCAAGTGCGGAAGAGATCGCAGAGCAACTCGACAAACCGGTTGATGACGTAAGCCGTATGCTGCGTCTCAACGAGCGCATTACCTCGGTTGACACCCCGCTGGGTGGCGACTCCGAAAAAGCGCTGCTGGACATCCTGGCCGATGAAAAAGACAACGGCCCGGAAGACACCACGCAGGACGATGACATGAAACAGAGCATCGTCAAATGGCTGTTCGAACTGAACGCCAAACAGCGTGAGGTGCTGGCACGTCGTTTCGGTTTACTGGGGTATGAAGCTGCGACACTGGAAGATGTCGGCCGTGAGATTGGCCTGACCCGTGAACGTGTTCGTCAGATTCAGGTTGAAGGCCTACGCCGCCTGCGTGAAATCCTGCAAGGGCAAGGTCTGAATATCGAAGCGCTGTTCCGCGAGTAAGCAACCATTCGTCAGAAAAGGCCCGTCGTGAGACGGGCCTTTTTTATGCCTTACGGCTGCGCCGTTTCGTGCAGCAAACGCCAGGTGATGTTATCCCCTTCCTGATTAAGCACCGCGGTTGACCAGCGCACGTTGACGGGCTGGCCTGGCCGGGTTTGCGTCTCCCGGTAATGGAGCACCGCGCCGTTGTCCCATGTCTGAAGCGTTGTTAACGCGTCAATACCGATCCTGAGCCCGGGTCGGGTTCCCCGCTGCGCATATAAAAATTGGGCAAGCGCGTGATGATCTAACGGGTTGCCACTCGGTGGAACCATCAGAAAATCCGGACGGAAACGGGCGAGCAGGGCGTCCCGATTGCCTTCGCCTGCACCTAACCAGTTTTCAAGGGCGACGTGAATGTCGAGGATCTCTTGTTCGAAATGGGTCATGGTTGCTCCTGTTGCAGTTGCGCAAGTAACTGCGTGTTGTTAAGACGGTAGACGTACAGTACGGGCAGTAGAGTGATGACTGCGGCAAAAACAAACATCCCGTGCCAGGCGGCCAGCGGCGAGAGATAAGCCTGCATGAAGCTCAGCGCCTGCGCCAGCAGCAGAGCGCCCGCAAAAAAGCTCAACTGACGATTGAGATTCCATAGCGCGCTGGCATCGGGCATATCTTCCGGTCGCATCGTCAAAAACGCGCTGCTCTGAGCCGTACTGCTGCAAAGGCTTCCCCCCGCGCCCATCAGCGCAAACGCAACGGCAGGTAGCAGCATTGCCGGGCCGACGTTAACTAAAAGCAGAATGCCCGTCGCCTGCAAAAGGCAACCGATGACCACCAGCGGCCGGGGGCCGATACGGTTGAAATAGCGTCCTGTCGCGGTGATAGCCAAAAACGAAGCCACAGACCACGGCAGCATAAGCATGCCCGTTGCGGCGGGTGTCATATTGGCCTCGCTCTGGAGGTAATACATGCCCGTTACGTTCACGCCGATAAAAATGCCGGGTACGCACACATAGATAAGCATGGATAAGCGCAACAGCGGATCCGTCAGCAAAGACAGGTTTACTGTCCTGGTGGGGGTTATCGGCGACGGTTCTGTTTTAAGCCACGCGCAGGCCAAAGCAAAGGTGACAATGACGACGGGCAGGGTGGCAAAAAATATCCAGCGCCAGCTGAATGTTTGAACCAGCATACCGCCCACAGCCGGTGAGCACGCGGGGGCAAGCAGTGCGACCAGCATCACCGCCGAGGAGAGTCTGGCCCGCTCATGAGGCTTAAACTGTTGCCAGGTCAGCGCCTGACCAACCGGGATCAGTAAACCCCCTCCGGCGCCCTGCACGACTCGCCAGGCAATCAGACTTTCCAGCGAAGATGAGAGACCCGCCGCAACGGAGGCCGCGCTAAAGAGAAGCAGTGAGAGCAGGATAACGCGCTTCGGCCCGACGCGGCGCGTCAGGATACTGCTGAAAGGGATGACTAGCGTTAGCCCGGCAATGTATCCGTTACTTACCCAGGCAAGCGCGGAAGGTGTGGTATTGAAAGCGCGAGCCATCGCCGGAAAGGCGACGCTGGCAATAAACATGTTTATCAAATCAAGGAAAAAGCCGAGCAGAAAGACGACGGCGATTTTGCTGCGATACGTCATGGAAGTTCCTCCGGTGAGGTGGCGTATCGTATCGGCCCGCGCGTTACGGATAAACGCGACAAAGCACGATATACTGTCAACATTATTTTGACAGTTAACCAGGCAAGCGATGCTTAATTTACAGCGTACGGCGATGTTTATCGCCGTAGCGGACACCGGCAGTTTCACCGCCGCAGCGGAGGCGATGGGGCTGACAAAAGCGGTGGTCAGCTTTCATATTCGTCAGCTTGAAGAGGAGCTGGGCGTCACCCTGTTGCTGCGAACCACCCGACGCCTGACGCTGACCGAGGCGGGGAAGCTCTTTCATCAACGAAGCGTGATGCTGTTACGGGATGCAGAGCGATTGCAGGATGACGTTCGCGCCAACCACGCCGGGCTCACGGGAGAACTGCGGATCACCACCACGCCCGAATATGGCTCGCAGGTGGTGGTGCCTTTGCTGGCTGAATTTAGCCAGTTGCACCCGGACCTTCGCGTGCGGCATGTCTCGTCCTCTTTGCATGCCGATCTTATCGCCGAGCGCTTCGATGTCGCTATCCGGCTCGGCACGCTTGCAGATTCGCGCTACCACGCCGCGTTGATGACCTCCTTCACCATCCTGCCCGTGGCAACGCCAGGCTGGCTGGCAAACCATCCGGTTGACTCGCTGGAACAACTGGCGGAAGCGGACTGGATCATTCACGAGCGTTTAACGTCGCCGCTGCGCTGGCAGGTGAGAGGTGTTGATGGACATCCGGTTTCCTTTGAGATCAAGAAAGCGCCGCGCCTGTATGCAGACAGCGCCCAGGCGCTGATGGCTTTTGCCCTCGCGGGATGTGGAGTGGCGCTGCTGCCGGAGTGGCTGGTGCGTAACGCACTGGATGCGGGGGAACTGGTCTCGCTGTTACCGGCATACACGTTTGCTCAGCAGGGCATCTATGCCGTTTATCCCGATGCCCGGCATGTGCCCGCGAAAGTGCGAACATTTATTGATTTTATGCGCGTCAGGGTGACTTAACCCTGCATCATTTTTTTAATGAGCGCTGAAAATTGCTCTCGTTCCGCGCCGTTAAGGCGCCCCAGAAATGCCTCATCCACCTCATTTCCAATCGGTTTACTGCTCTCAAGCAGGGCCTCTCCTTCGGCAGTCAGAAAGACAAACCGACGGCGTTTGTCTGCCGGATCGTGCTCGCGCCTGACCAGGCCGCGTGCTTCCATGCGGCTCAGCATTTCTGCCAGCGTCGCTTTGGTGCTCACCGCGACTTCAGTCAGGGCAACCTGCTCAATACCAGGATTTTCAGCAATTGACCGCATCACCGCATATTGTGGCTTGGTCAGTTCAGGCAATGCGTGCTGCCACTGGGCGGTATGCTGTTGAAAAAGCTGACGTAGCAGGTGGAAAGCTTCTTGTCTTAACTCCATGGACACTCCGACGGAAAAATACTCCCTCTATGATAGCCGCTCTTGGGCTGAATTTTAACGCGAGAGTTTTTTAGCGATTAGTGTGATCGTATGCGAACGATCTTGTCAGCAGCAGGATCAAGGCGTAGTTTAATTAATATGTTCGTATACGAACAAATTAATTGAGGTGCTGAATGAGATTGATTGTGGGAATGACGGGCGCGACGGGTGCGCCATTAGGCGTGGCGTTGTTACAGGCGCTGCGGGAAATGCCGGAGGTGGAAACGCACCTGGTGATGTCGAAGTGGGCAAAAACCACCATTGAGCTGGAAACGCCCTTCACTGCGCATGACGTTGCTGCACTGGCGGATGTCGTCCATAGCCCGGCCGATCAGGCTGCCACCATCTCCTCCGGCTCGTTTCGCACCGACGGCATGATCGTCATCCCGTGCAGCATGAAAACGCTGGCGGGTATCCGCGCGGGCTACGCCGAAGGGCTGGTAGGGCGTGCGGCAGACGTAGTGTTGAAAGAGGGGCGCAAGCTGGTGCTGGTTCCCCGTGAGACGCCGCTCAGCACCATCCATCTCGAGAACATGCTTGCTCTTTCCCGTATGGGCGTGGCGATGGTGCCGCCTATGCCTGCGTACTACAACCACCCGCAAACCGCCGATGACATTACCCAGCATATCGTGACCCGTGTTCTCGACCAGTTTGGTCTGGAGCATAAAAAAGCCCGACGCTGGGAAGGTTTGCAGGCAGCGAAACATTTTTCACAGGAGAATAAAGATGGCATTTGATGATTTGAGAAGCTTCTTGCAGGCGCTCGATGAGCAAGGGCAACTGCTGAAAATTGAGGAAGAGGTAAACGCTGAGCCGGATTTAGCGGCGGCCGCCAACGCTACCGGACGCATCGGTGACGGTGCGCCTGCGCTGTGGTTCGATAATATTCGCGGCTTCACCGATGCCCGTGTGGTGATGAACACTATCGGCTCGTGGCAAAACCATGCTATTTCGATGGGGCTGCCAGCGAATACCCCGGTGAAAAAACAGATCGACGAGTTTATTCGTCGCTGGGACAAATTCCCCGTCTCGCCAGAGCGTCGTGCAAATCCGGCCTGGGCGCAGAACACGGTGGACGGGGAAGACA
This sequence comes from Enterobacter cloacae complex sp. GF14B, assembly GCF_004136805.1. Taxonomy (NCBI): domain Bacteria; kingdom Pseudomonadati; phylum Pseudomonadota; class Gammaproteobacteria; order Enterobacterales; family Enterobacteriaceae; genus Enterobacter; species Enterobacter cloacae complex sp. GF14B. The sequence continues at coordinate 14,222 of NZ_QFRV01000036.1, read as the reverse complement.
TCAACCTGTTCGACATTCTGCCGCTGTTCCGCCTGAACGACGGTGACGGAGGCTTTTATCTCGATAAAGCGTGCGTTGTCTCCCGCGATCCGCTCGACCCCGATCACTTCGGCAAACAGAACGTCGGGATCTACCGTATGGAAGTGAAGGGCAAGCGTAAGCTCGGCCTGCAACCGGTGCCGATGCATGATATCGCGCTGCATCTGCATAAGGCAGAAGAGCGCGGCGAAGACCTGCCTATTGCCATTACGCTGGGTAACGATCCGATCATCACCCTGATGGGCGCCACGCCGCTGAAATACGATCAATCCGAGTATGAGATGGCCGGTGCGCTACGCGAAAGCCCGTATCCGATTGCGACGGCTCCGCTGACCGGTTTCGATGTGCCGTGGGGGTCGGAAGTGATCCTCGAAGGGGTGATTGAAGGCCGGAAACGTGAAATTGAAGGGCCATTCGGTGAGTTTACTGGACACTACTCCGGCGGGCGCAACATGACGGTCGTACGCATTGATAAAGTCTCTTACCGCACCAAACCCATTTTCGAATCCCTTTACCTCGGCATGCCGTGGACCGAGATTGATTATCTGATGGGGCCCGCCACCTGCGTACCGCTCTATCAGCAACTAAAGTCGGAATTCCCGGAAGTGCAGGCGGTAAACGCCATGTACACCCACGGTCTGCTGGCGATTATCTCCACTAAAAAGCGTTACGGCGGTTTTGCCCGTGCGGTCGGCCTCCGCGCCATGACCACGCCACACGGTCTGGGTTACGTGAAAATGGTGATTATGGTGGATGAAGACGTCGATCCGTTTAACCTGCCGCAGGTGATGTGGGCGCTGTCATCAAAGGTCAATCCGGCAGGCGATCTGGTGCAGCTACCGAATATGTCTGTGCTCGAGCTTGACCCCGGCTCCAGCCCGGCGGGGATCACTGACAAGCTGATCATTGATGCCACCACCCCGGTTGCCCCGGACAACCGTGGTCACTACAGCCAGCCGGTACAGGATCTCCCTGAAACCAAAGCCTGGGCCGAAAAACTGACCGCGATGCTGGCGGCACGTCAATAAGGAGGAAAAAATGATTTGTCCACGTTGTGCCGATGAACATATTGAAGTGATGGCAACATCACCGGTGAAAGGTGTCTGGACGGTATATCAGTGTCAGCACTGTCTGTATACCTGGCGCGATACCGAACCGCTGCGCCGTACCAGCCGCGAGCATTACCCGGAAGCGTTCCGCATGACGCAGAAGGATATTGATGAAGCACCGCAGGTGCCGACGATCCCGCCGCTGCTGTAAAAAAAGCCCGGTGGCGCTACGCTTACCGGTCCTACGGGTTTTGTAGGCCGGGTAAGGCGAAGCCGCCACCCGGCAAAAGACCGCAGAAAACTAAACCAGACTCTTCAACCGATAAATCCACTCCAGCGCCTGACGCGGCGTCAGTGAATCCGGGTCGAGGTTCTCCAGCGCTTCTACCGCCGGAGAGGTCTCTTCCGGCACCGCCAGCAGTGACATCTGCGTACCATCTATCTGCGTAGCTGCCGCATTCGGTGACAAACTTTCCAGCTCACGCAATTTCTGACGCGCGCGCTTAATCACCTCTTTTGGCACGCCCGCCAGCGCGGCGACGGCCAGGCCATAGCTCTTGCTTGCCGCGCCGTCCTGCACCGTGTGCATAAAGGCGATGGTGTCGCCGTGCTCAAGCGCATCAAGGTGGACGTTAGCCACGCCTTCCATTTTCTCTGGCAGCTGTGTCAGTTCGAAATAGTGCGTTGCGAACAGCGTCAGCGCCTTGATTTTATTTGCCAGACTTTCCGCGCACGCCCAGGCCAGAGACAGGCCGTCATAGGTGGAGGTACCGCGTCCTACTTCGTCCATCAACACCAGACTGTTCTCTGTCGCGTTATGCAGAATGTTGGCGGTTTCGGTCATCTCGACCATAAAGGTAGAGCGACCGCTCGCCAGATCGTCCGCCGCACCCACACGGGTGAAGATACGGTCGATAGGGCCAATCTCAACCTTCTGCGCTGGAACGTAGCTGCCGATGTAGGCGAGCAGCGCGATAAGGGCTGTCTGGCGCATATAGGTACTTTTACCGCCCATGTTGGGGCCGGTAATGATCAGCATTCTTCGCTGCGGTGACAGGTTCAACGGGTTGGCAATAAACGGCTCGTTCAGCACCTGCTCAACCACCGGGTGGCGGCCTTCGGTAATGCGAATGCCGGGTTTGTCAGTAAAGGTCGGACAGGTGTAATTCAGCGTGTCGGCGCGCTCAGCCAGGTTTACCAGGACATCCAGCTCGGCCAGCGCAGCGGCGCTCAGTTGCAGGTCAGCCAGGTGCGGCATCAGGATGTCGAACAGCTCGTCATACAGCTGTTTCTCCAGCGCCAGCGCTTTACCTTTCGACGTGAGCACTTTGTCTTCGTACTCTTTCAGCTCGGGTATAATGTAGCGCTCGGCATTTTTCAGCGTCTGGCGGCGAACGTAGTGAATCGGGGCCAGGTGGCTCTGCCCACGGCTGATCTGGATATAGTAACCGTGTACCGCGTTGTAGCCGACTTTCAGGGTGTCGAGCCCCAGACGTTCACGCTCGCGGATTTCCAGCTTATCCAGATAATCCGTCGCGCCATCGGCCAGCGCACGCCATTCGTCCAGCTCTTCGTTGTAACCCGGAGCAATAACCCCGCCATCCCGCACCAGAACAGGCGGCGCATCAATGATGGCACGTTCCAGCAGTTCGCGAAGCTCGGTAAATTCGCCCATGGTTTCGCGCAGCTTTTGCACTGGCGCGCTGTCGATCTCTCCCAGCTGAGCGCGCAGTTCCGGCAACTGCTGGAAAGCATGACGCATACGGGCGAGATCGCGTGGACGCGCGGTACGCAATGCCAGGCGCGCAAGGATACGCTCAAGGTCACCCACCTGACGCAGCACCGGCTGCAATTCGGTATAACGATCCTGCAATGCGGCAATGGTTTGCTGGCGGCCAGTCAGCGTTTCGGTATTGCGGATCGGCATATGCAGCCAGCGTTTGAGCATACGGCTGCCCATGGGGGTAACCGTGCTGTCAAGAACCGACGCCAGCGTATTTTCCATGCCGCCAGCGAGGTTCTGCGTGATCTCCAGGTTGCGGCGCGTGGCGGCATCCATGATGATGCTGTCCTGCTGACGCTCCATGGTGATGGAACGAATATGGGGCAGGGCGGTACGTTGCGTATCCTTAACGTACTGCAACAGGCAGCCTGCGGCACACAGCCCGCGCGGGGCGTTTTCCACGCCAAAGCCAATCAAATCGCGCGTGCCAAATTGCAGGTTCAACTGCTGGCGCGCGGTATCAATTTCGAACTCCCACAGTGGACGACGACGCAGGCCGCGGCGACCTTCAATCAGCGCCATCTCGGCGAAATCCTCTGCATAAAGCAGTTCTGCCGGATTAGTGCGCTGTAGTTCAGCCGCCATGGTTTCACGGTCAGCCGGTTCACTCAGGCGAAAACGACCGGAGCTGATATCCAGCGTGGCGTAGCCAAACCCTTTACCATCCTGCCAGATCGCCGCCAGCAGGTTATCCTGGCGCTCCTGAAGCAGGGCCTCATCGCTGATGGTTCCCGGCGTGACGATGCGTACGACCTTGCGCTCAACAGGGCCTTTCGATGTGGCCGGGTCACCAATTTGTTCGCAGATTGCGACAGACTCGCCCTGGTTCACCAGCTTCGCCAGATAGTTTTCAACCGCGTGATGCGGGATACCCGCCATCGGGATGGGCTCGCCTGCCGACGCGCCACGTTTCGTCAGGGAAATGTCGAGCAGCTGAGACGCACGTTTCGCATCATCATAAAAAAGCTCGTAAAAATCGCCCATACGGTAAAACAGCAAAATTTCCGGGTGCTGTGCCTTCAGCTTCAGGTACTGCTGCATCATTGGCGTATGCGCGTCGAAATTGTCGATTGTGCTCATGGAGTTATGATATCCATTTCTTTGAAAATATTACGCTTTGAGCGGCTCAATGGCCGATTGTTCCTTCTATTGTCGCATGAAAAAAAGGTGCGGCGCAGAAAAAAGTCACGACTTTACGAGGCATCTTCCGCCATTAATTCAATGATGATTTTTCCGTGCTCGACGCCCACCCGCACCTGCGAGTTGGTGGTAAATCCCGCTTGTTCAAGCCAGTCGCCTTTCAGGCTTAGAGCTGCGTGTACGCTGTACCGTTTTGGAATTTTCGTTTTACGGTCTTCATGACGTTTTCTGAAGTAACCCACTTTCAAGTGACGATAGGGTTTGGCGATCGCGATCTCTTGCATAAGCGCTCCGGTGAATGCGGTCAAAGGTGATTATTTATGCCTGTATAAAATACCAGTAAAACGCAGCGGGGGGCGGGGAAATTCTGGAAGGACGCTTCAGAAAACGGAATGCAATGACTGAAAATGTGCAGATAAAAGGGTATTATAAATGCACTTTATTGTTGGGGACGGCGTTATGTCCGGTAAACGTATTTCACGAGAAAAAAAGACGATCGCCAGAATGATCGCCCTGTACGAAAACAGGTGTCCGCACGCCATAAAAGAAGAGGGACACTATTCGGCGCTCAAGGCTTATGCTGATAAGCGGCTGGATAAATGCATCTTTGGTGAGGAAAAACCCGCCTGCAAACAGTGCCCGGTGCACTGCTATCAGCCCGCCAGACGTGAGGAGATGAAGCAGGTGATGCGCTGGGCGGGGCCACGAATGCTATGGCGTCATCCGATTCTGACTCTTCGCCACCTTATTGACGATCGCCGTCCGGTTCCGGAACTGCCTGAAAAGTATCGACCTAAAAAATAGGCGCTTCAGCGCCGCAGCGGGCGGCAAATCACGCTCAGCGCGACCGCGCTGCACAGTGGAAACACCGCCAGCAGCAGCCACGGGTAAATGGCCTCCGTCGAGGGCACCAGCGCCTTGTCCAGCAGGCTGCCTAAACCTAAATTCCCCACCAGCACCGCGATGCCGCCGGCGGTTGAGAGTGCGCCATAGTGCGCTCCAAGCGTTGACTCCTCGGCAAAGCGCGGGATCAAATCTTTAGCCGACGGCACCAGCAGCATTTGTCCGAGCGTCAGCAGCGTGACAAGGCTTGCAGAGGGCAGCAGGCGCAGCCAGCCCTCCGGCGGCTCCGTCGCGGCAAAGAGCGCCACGCTTGCAAACGAGGCGGAAAGCAGCAAAAAGCCCACCGGTAAGATCCGGACCGCGCCGACGTTTCGGGCGAAACGGGCAAGGGGCAGCTGCAGAACAATAATCAGCACCGAGGCCAGCATAAACAGCGGCCCCAGATCTTTTTCGTTCCCGCCGGCGCGTTGGATCTCCACCGGCAGCGCCAGATAGAGCTGGTTATAGCTTAACAGCCACGAACTGTAGGCGATGATAAAGGCGACGAAACGCGGCTGGCGGAACGTCGTCCACCAGGGCAGAATTTTCAGCGGCTTCGTGCTGCGGTGCGCCGCGGGCAGGCAGAAAAAGAGCACCACGAGCGCAACGATAAATATTCCCGCCCCCGCGAGCGCAACCTGGCGGAAACCCAGCCCCGTCAGCAGCGCACCCATCACCGGGCCAAGCACGGCGCCGAGTTCCCCACATACCGCAAACAGCGCAAACCACTCCGCGCGGCTGCGTTTACCCTTTGCCTCACTTTGCGTTCCCGCTTTTGCCAGCAGGGCCTCTATCGACGGTGAGAACAGCGCGCCGCCAACGCCCGTCAGACAGGCCCCCAGAATGATGGGCCACAGGGATTGCCCAAAGGCCAGCAGTAAATAACCCACCACGCGGACGATGCAGCCGCTGAGGATCACGCTCTTCGCGCCAAACCGGTCTGAAAGCGCGCCGCCAACAATAAACATCCCCTGCTGGGAGAAGGTGCGCAGCCCAAGCACCAGCCCAATCAGCCCGCCGGAGAGCAGCATATCGTCACGTAAGAAGATCGCCAGGAAGGGGACGACCGCGTAAAAGCCGATATTAAACACAAACTGGCTGCCCAGCAGAACGGGCGGCCAGAGGGTGTTGGCAGTGCGAAGAGGCATCGTTTTAACTCACCCCTACACGATAAAATGGATGTGTTTTTTGCCGTGGTACGGCGAGATCTCGATTCTGGTTTTCACCCTGAAGACGTCCCAGAGTAGTTCCTCGGATAAGATTTCCTGCGGCGTTCCGGTCGCCACAATCTGCCCTTGCTGCATCACAATCAGCGAATCGCAGAACATGGATGCGTGGTTAAGATCGTGAATGGCGACGATGCTGGTTACCGGCAGCTCACTGATAAGCTGCATGAGCTGCATCTGATGATGAATGTCCAGGTGGTTGGTCGGTTCATCCAGCAGAATTTCGGTTGGCGCTTGCGCCAGCGCGCGGGCGATATGCACTCGCTGACGCTCGCCGCCGGATAAGCTCAGCCAGCCCTGTTCGCTGCGATCCAGCATATCCACGCGTTGCAGGGCGGCAGTGACGGTTTCGTCATCCTGCGCGCTCCAGTTTGAGAAGGGCGAATGGTGCGGAATGCGCCCCAGCCTGACCACGTCACGCACGCGCATGTTGGCATCGGTCATCCCGTGCTGTTCAACAAACGCCACGCGCCGCGCCAGCTGCTTTTTGGCAATGCGGGCAATGTCCTGTCCGTCCAGCGTCACGCACCCGGCATCCGGGCGGCGCAGACCTGCCAGTATGCGCAACAGTGAGGATTTACCGCAGCCGTTAGGGCCAAGCAGGCCCACCGTTTCGCCCCGGGAAACCTTCAGCGAAACATGATTCACAATGATCTTTTTACCTACCTTCCAGGTGATTTTCTCGGCGCAGATGCTCATTACTTATTCCTTGAGCGGTAGATAATCACGGCGAAGAACGGTACGCCCACCAGTGCGGTAACGACGCCAACCGGCAGGCTTTGCGGAGCAATCAGCATCCGCGAGGCGATGTCGGCCAGCACCATCAGGATCGCCCCCGCCAGCGCGCTGGCTATCAGCAGCGTGCGGTGCAGCGGCCCGAACAGGAAACGCATAACGTGCGGCACGACCAGCCCGACAAAACCAATAGAGCCCGCCATGCTGACGATGGTCGCGGTGATCAGGGCGGTGGTGGTAAACAAGGCCAGGCGCACCCAGGGCACGGCAATGCCCAACGAGGCGGCGGCATCATCACCGAACGTAAAGGCGTCCAGCGCACGGGAATAATAAAGACAGACGGCCAGCCCCGCCAGTACCACTACCAGCGCCAGCTGGAATTCCGGCCAGCGTACGCCGCTAAAGCTGCCCAGCAGCCAGAACATCACGTCGCGCGCCTGTTGCGCGCTGGCAGAGGTGCTGATGGTATAGGCGGTAATGGCGTTAAACAGCTGAGAGGCCGCTACGCCCGCCAGGATCGTGCGTTCATTGCCGCCGCGCGCGCCGTTGGTCAGGAAGGCGACGAAGGCAAAGGCGGCGAAGGCTCCGGCAAACGCGCCCGCAGAAAGCGACACTGCGCCGGTGCCGAGACCCAATACGACGACTGACACCGCCCCGGTTGACGCTCCCGCCGACACGCCGAGCACGTAAGGTTCCGCCAGCGCATTCTTCAAAAGGCTCTGCAATACGCCCCCGCAGATGGCCAACCCGGCTCCGCAACAGGCCGCCACCAGCGCGCGGCTGAGGCGAAAGTCCCAGATGACGCTCTCGTAGATGCGGTTGAGCGGAACGTCAGTCAGCCCCAGCTTATTGCTGATGGCGTAGAACACGTTATTGAGCGGGATAGACAACTCACCGATGCTGACGCCAAGGGCGATCACCAGAAACAACAGCACGAAGGCGAGCAGGCATGACGTGGTCAGGAGCACCCCCTGCCGCATCTGAAGTACGGCGGTGGTCATCAGTTCAGTCCCAGTTTTCTGAGCTGTTCGCCGACCTGCTCAGCACCGTAAAGCGTGCGAATCGTCGGGTTCATGGCCTGGCCGTCCATCACCACAATATGACCCTTCTTCACCGCCTCCATCTGGCTGACGGCTGGATCGCTTTTCAGGAATTTGATTTTTTCTTCGGCGTTGTCCAGCGCCCAGCGGTTACGATCCAGGCTGGAGACCACAATCACGTCCGGATTAGCGGCAATAATACTTTCCCAGCCCACGGTCGGCCATTCGGTCTCAGAGGTAATGGCGTTATGGCCGCCCAGCACGTTAGCAATAAAGCCAGAGGCGCTGTTTTTGCCGCCGACATAGGCATCAGCCGAAGGTGAGGAGCTTGAGAACCAGAAAACAAAGGAGAGGTCTTTGTTGTTTTTGCCAAACTCCTGGCGCAGGTCGGCTTCACGTTTTTTGAAGTCGGCGATAACGGCCTGACCGCGCGCTTCCACGTTGAAAATCTTGGCGAAATCCTCAATCTCTTGATAAAGGTAGGTCATGTCCCACAGCGTCTGGCGGCTGCCGTACATGTCCCCTGCGGCTTTTTTGGTGGCGCACATGCCCGGAGATAAATAGCTGTTTACCCCAACGGTGGCCAGGTCTTCGCGTTTTGCGACCTTACTTTCCGGTCCGAGCAGCAGCGGCAGCTGTGCAGGAACAAAATCAGGGTTTTGCGCAAGAATGGATTCAAGTGTCGGAATTTCGACGGTCAGGGTTTTGATTTTTGCATTCTGCTCAGCCAGCTGCGGCAATACTTTGGTCGGCCAGAACGCGCTGGCTTTCACCTTATCTTCCAGACCCAGCAGAAGCAGGATCTCGACGGTATTCTGCCCCAGGGCCACAACGCGTTCCGGCGCTTTGGTGAAGGTTTCTTTATACCCGCAGTTTTCTATCGTGAGCGGGTACGTGGTAGCCAGAGCTGTACTCATTGATGCAACCGCCAGGCCTAACGCGCAGAGAACCTTTTTCATTAAACGCTACCTTCATTAAAATTATTTTGATGCAAATGAAACGCATTATTAAGGCGGAATTTTATACAGAGGAAAATATATTGTGTCAATGTGAGACAATTACGCAGAGTGATGAAAGGCGGCGCCATATACGGCGCCGGAATGACGGGTTAATTCAGGCTCTCTTTATCGATTCCCAGACGCTTCATGCGCGAGAGCAGGGTGGTACGCTTCAGCCCCAGCCGTTGCGCCGCGCCTTTCGGCCCGGCTACCACGCCGTTGGTCTCCTTCAGCACTCGCATAATGAGCTGATATTCATCCTCTCCATCCTTCGCAACCTCGGTTGCGGCCACGGTCGTTTCCGCAAGAGAAACCTCCGGCAGGGACAGCTGAAGCACGTTCCCGCGCGTCAGCAGCACCGCGCGCTCGATGACGTTTTCCAGCTCGCGCACGTTCCCCGGCCACTCCATCGCCGAGAGTGTGCGTAGCGTTTCGGCAGGAATACTGTCGATATTTCGCCCCATCCGGCGGGCAATCTTCGCGGTAAAGGCTTTCACCAGCAGCGGAATATCTTCCGGGCGCTCGCGCAGCGGCGGCAGGCAGATCGGGAACACGTTCAGGCGATAGTAGAGATCGCTTCTGAACTCACGGTCTGCGACCATTTTTTTCAGATCGCGGTTGGTGGCGGCAATCAGACGCACGTCGGTCTGGATCAGCTTGTTGCTGCCGAGGCGCTCAAACTCCTGCTCCTGCAGCACGCGCAGCAGCTTGGGCTGGAGCTCCAGCGGCATATCGCCCACTTCGTCGAGGAACAAAGAGCTTTTATCCGCCAGCTCAAAACGGCCCAGCCGCTGGCTGCTGGCGCCGGTAAAGGCACCGCGCTCGTGGCCGAACAGGTCGCTTTCCAGTAAGCCAGCAGGCATCGCCGCGCAGTTCATCTTCACCATCCGGCGGCTGTTGCGGTTGCTCAGGTTGTGGATCGCCCGGGCAATCAGCTCTTTCCCGGTACCGGTTTCACCGAGGATCAGCACCGTGCTGTCGCTTTGCGCCACCATCTCCACCTGCTTGAGCACGCTGTACATGGCATCGCTGCGCCCGATGATTTCGCCAAACTCGCTGTCCACGTTGTTGAGCTGCTCGGTCAGCGCCAGGTTTTCGTCCACCAGCCGCTCCTTCAGGCGGTGGATCTCCTGATAGGCGAGGGCGTTATCCAGCGCGATGGAGATGCGCTCGGCGATCTGGCGCAGCAGCTTCAGGTTGGCGGTGGTAAATACGGCTTCATCGCACTGCGCCAGTTTGAGCACGCCGAGCATGGTGTTGCCGGACATCAGCGGCAGCAGGCACAGGGTCTGGATCTTGTTGCCCCAGGTGTTGAAGAGCATCCGCTCGTAGGGGGCTACCGGATCCTGTTCATTGAGATTGAGCAGCAGGATCTCTTTGCTTTTAAATACCCGCTCGGACAGCGTTCCCGCTTCGTCCACTTCGCTCTGCTCGTGCGCCGGGTTAGCTTCATCAAGGTAGTGGGTGGAGTAGATGTTCAGCTTGCCTTTCCGGTTGCCGCGTAGCGCAATGCTGATGGCATCGATTTTAAAATAGTGATGGATCTCTTTTGATACTTCGCTGACCAGCTCATCCATGTCCAGGCGGGAGAGCACGGCGTTGGTGATGGCAACCAGAATGCGGAAGTTATCGCGCTCGCGGCTCAGCAGGTCGTAGTCCACGTTATTGGTGACGCGGCTTTGGATCTGCTCCGCGACAACGGCCACAATCTGGGTAAAGGTGTGCAGGCGTTCGTACTCCGCCTCGCTCCAGGGCTGGTCGGTATCGCGGATAAACTCGCAGCCGCCAAAAATTTGCCCTTCCACCGCCAGCGGCAGCATGCTGTAGTGGCCGAAAGGGTGGTAAAGGTTGCTCTCTGCCAGCTTCGGCCAGGCCTGGCGAAACTGGTCAAAATTGCAGTGCAGCGCTTCCGGGCGGGAGAGAATACGCCGCACCGGGCCGTGGGCAAGAAACGTTTCATCTTCATATTCGAAGATTTTGCCGTTATCACGCGTTGAGAAATAGCTCGCGCGGTGGGTTGCGCTATGCCAGAGCACAATGGCGGCGCTGTCCGCCAGCGCAGATTGCCTGACCAGCCGCGTCAGGGCATCGCTCAGTGCGCCGAGGTCGGGCTGTTGTAAAAGTGTGCGCGTGATGTCAAACAGGCCCTGCTGTCCAAGATCGCTCATCGGTGTATACGGCATTGTTGCTTTCCAATAGAAACTGGCAAAAAGAGAAATTCAGTGCTGACCGCTTTTGGCGCGGTCTAGCAAATTCGGGGTAACGGTTCAGCGTGCGGCAGATCCAGCGTACGCTTCACGCCGTAAAGCCCGGTCAGGCGCACCCCTTTGCGCTCAACCACGTCGCCGATGATGGCCGCGTCTTTCCCTAATGGATGCGCGCGCAGCTGTGCAAGTACGGCTTCCGCCGCCGTGCGTTCCACGCCGATCACCAGCTTGCCTTCGTTGGCAAAGTTAAGCGGGTCTAGCCCTAATAGCTCGCATAGCCCGCGCACGGCGCCTTTGACAGGCAGGCCGCGCTCGGTCAGCTCAATTCCGCAGCCGCTGCTTGCGGCAAATTCGTGCACCACGGCATTCACGCCGCCTCGCGTGGCGTCGCGCAAGGCTTTTACGCCCGGCATGTCGCGCAGCGTCTGGATCAGCGGCGTGAGTACCGCGCAGTCACTGCGCAGTTCCCCGTCCAGCCTCAGGCCTTCGCGCAGGTTCAGGATGGTTGCCCCGTGGCAGCCCAGCGTGCCGCTGACAATCAGCACGTCGCCTGCGCAAAGCTGTTGAGCGCCCCAGTGAATATCGGCGGGGATCGCCCCCATCCCGGCGGTGTTGATAAAAAGCTTATCCGCCGCGCCGCGCTGCACCACCTTGGTATCCCCGGTGACGATGGCGATCCCCGCCTCGCGGGCGGTGTGCGCCATGCTGTTGACCACCGCCGTGAGCGTTTCCATCGGTAACCCTTCTTCGAGGATAAACCCGCAGGAGAGGTAGCGGGGGATCGCCCCGCTGACGGCGACGTCGTTTGCCGTGCCGCAGACGGCGAGCTTGCCGATATCGCCGCCCGGGAAGAACAGCGGGTCAATCACGTAGCTGTCGGTAGAGAACGCCAGCCTGTCACCGTGTGCGGTGAGGGTTGAGAGCGCAATGCGCGCCTGATCTTCCTGCTCGGCGAGCCAGGGGTTGTCAAAGGCGTCCATAAACAGCCGGTTAATCAGCTGCTGCATCGCCTGTCCACCGCTTCCGTGCGCCATTTCCACCGTGTTCATGCTTCACACTCCTGGTTGCGATAGTGATACCACGCGGCGCATGCCCCTTCTGAAGAGACCATCAGCGCGCCAAACGCGGTTTGCGGGTTACAGGCGTTGCCAAATAACGGGCAGTGATGAGGTTTGCATTTTCCGGTGAGTACGTCGCCACAGCGGGCGCGGGGATCGTCGCACACCTGCTGCGGCTGCGGTCGGAAATGCGCTTCGGCGTCGAAGGCGCGATACGCGGGCGTCAGGTGTACGCCGGATTCGGCAATCAGCCCCAGTCCGCGCCACTCGCTGTCGCCTTCGACGCTAAACACGTCGGCTATGGCCTGCTGTGCCCGTCTGTTACCTGCATCGGGCACCACGCGGCGATACTGATTTTCCACCGCACTCAGGGCCGCTATTTTCTGCTCAACCAGCATGGTCACGCCTTGCAGTAGATCAAGTGGCTCGAAACCAGCCACCACTAACGGACGATTGTACTGTTCAGCGATAAAACCGTAGGCTTCTGTGCCGATCACCATGCTGACGTGGCCCGGCGCCAGAAACGCGTCGATACCGTTATCCGGCGCTTCCAGCAGGCTGCGCAGCGTGGGAATAAGCGTGATGTGCTGGCAGAAAAAGTAAAAGTTAGTGACGTTGCGGGCTTTCGCCTGCTGGAGGGTAATGGCGGTGGCGGGCATGGTGGTTTCAAAACCCAGCCCGAAAAAGACGACCTTACGCTCAGGATTAGCCATCGCCAGCGTCAGGGCATCCATCGGTGAGTAGACGATCCGCACGTCCGCGCCGCGCGCCTTCGCCTGGAGCAGCGAGCCATTTTTTCCCGGTACACGCATGGCATCGCCAAAGGTGCAAAAAATCACACCGGGGCGGCTGGCGATGTCGAGACAGCTGTCGATGCGCCCCATCGGCAGCACGCACACCGGGCAGCCGGGGCCGTGGATAAATTCGATGTTCTCCGGCAGCAGCTGGTCGAGGCCAAATTTAAAGATGGCGTGGGTGTGTCCGCCGCACACCTCCATGATCCGCAGCGGTTTTTCTTTCGTGTAGTCCAGCAGCGACGCGCGGGACTTCAGGCGATCGATAAGCTGCAACACCTGCTCAGGCGCGCGATATTCATCAACGTAACGCATGTGTTATCGTTCCTCCCCATACAGCAGGGCGCCCACGTCCGGCTCGACGTCAAACATATTCTGTAGCGCGTCCAGCGTGTCGCGGGCTTCTTCCTCATTAATCACGCTCATGGCAAAACCTACGTGGACCAGCACCCACTGGCCGAGACGCGATGCGCCGGTCTCATCGTGGCTGCCTACCAGCGTCAGGTCGACATCGCGCAGGATGCCGCAGACCTCCACTTTGGCCTGATTGCCGTCGATGGAATGAATTTGTCCGGGGACGCCTATGCACATCGTTCGTTCTCCAGCCAGTTCAGCCAGGCGTCCATCCCGTCGCCGCGCGTGGCGGAAACCAGCAGGATCTCAATGTCCGGGTTCACTTCGCGGGCGTAAGCCAGGCACTTATCTACGTCGAAATTCAGGTACGGCAGCAGGTCGACTTTGTTCAGCAGCATGAGGGAGGCGGCGGCAAACATATGCGGATATTTCAGCGGCTTGTCTTCCCCTTCGGTCACGGAGAGTACCGCCACTTTATGCCGCTCGCCGAGGTCGAAGCTTGCCGGGCAGACCAGGTTGCCGACGTTTTCAATGAACAGGATGCCGTTGTTCGCCAGCGGCAGGCGCGGGGCGGCGTCGGCAATCATCTGCGCGTCCAGATGGCACCCTTTCCCGGTGTTGACCTGAATCGCAGGCGTACCGGTTTCGCGGATGCGCGCGGCGTCGTTTACCGTTTGCTGGTCACCTTCGATAACGGCGCAGGAGACACGTTTATTCAGCCGTTTGAGGGTTTCGGTCAGCAGCGTGGTTTTACCGGAGCCGGGGCTGGAGACCAGGTTCAGCACCAGCTGTTCGCGCGCGGCAAAGCGGGCGCGATTGCGGACGGCGAGCTGGTTGTTTTTATCCAGCACGTTAATCTCCACCTCCAGCATCTGGCGCTGGCTGATGCCCGGCGCGTGGGTGCCCGCTTCGCCGCG
>NZ_QFRV01000355.1:0-956 GCF_004136805.1 Enterobacter cloacae complex sp. GF14B | reverse complement strand
GGTAGATGTCAAGAAGATTTTGTCGTCATGGGAAGAGGCCTTGAAGAAGGTTTACAACACTCTTGAAGAAGACTGCTAAGACCATTTTGAAATTAATATAGAAAAGCCGCTAAGCAAGTCTGAACGCGTTCAAAAGACCTGGCGCCGACCCCCCTAATATTGTTATAAAAATGTCCTGCCTTTAGATGGTCCTTGCAAACGGTCTCTTTCGAATGCGTGATCTTAAGAAATTAGATCATAAATATTGAAAAATAATAGCAGTTGCACATTCGTATTGTCATGCGAGGAATGTCAAAAAAAAATGAAATGCAAAAGTCGCTTTCATTAAAGATCAGCTATTGCTACATCATAGTCGCTTCTCGATGCCTATGTGGAAATACAGCGTAGGCTAGGAACCGTATTTTGAATGTGAACATAAAATTCTAATAATGACCTTTTCCTCCTGCGTGCTACTACTATCTCTCTTGCTCTCTAGTACCCGTTGTTAGATTATACCGTTATCACGGTCATCGTCATCACCGATTACCCGCCGATCAATTTCACCATATATTTTCCATGTATACAGGTTCAGACGCGTTTAAAGTCATTGCGCAATTTCATCAAAAGATATACCACGTAACACATTTTCTCTTTCCCAAATTTTTAGGCAACCTCCGCCATAATAGAAAGGAGATGATCTCAGTTCTGTATTTTATCTAGAATAACATGGCGGGCCACCTGTAGGCCAACTCACCCCTTTGTTAACAAAAGTAGCATAAATAAATAAATAAATAAATAATTTATAATAATAATATTTAAATAGCAATAAATTTCACATAATCCGAATAGCGTGTATTAAAATGTATAATATAGAAATGATGGAAGAGCAGTAATTAGAAAGAGAGGATGACACGCTTATTCCCTATGAATTTATCTATTCACGATATTTACGTGTTTTCATGACGTTCGAGCCATAG
>NZ_QFRV01000354.1:0-958 GCF_004136805.1 Enterobacter cloacae complex sp. GF14B | reverse complement strand
CCCTCCGCGTTCATGTCATCCCTGACATGACATCCTTGCTTTGTCTTTAGTGGAGTCCCGTCGATTTCAGCATCTAAAGATGTGACTCGTATCTCAGGTTTCCAATGGTCAATGTAGGGCCGAATATCTTACTTTCATGAGTAAAGAAACCAGTATAGAATGCCTCCTCAAAGGCCTGCATGTGGAAGCTCGGCATAAACATGATTCTTTGATAGAAGAGGTGTAATACTTTTGGAGATGGCTGCAAGGCTCGATCATACATCATATTTTTCACTGTGTCGGCCGTTGACAACAATGTTGAGTTGGTAGATTTATCCAGCGTGAACACTTCAATGCAAGCCAATAATGTTCTACAAATCTTTTTGAGCATTTGACACGAAAGGTCAGGAGAGTCAGTAAAGAGCTTAATGGTGCCCATTAGGGTTTTCACCATTTATTTTTTTGTTGGTGTTCCCTGCTCTAGAGCTGGCAATCTTGGATAATTCAACCATGTAGGCTGCTTCTTTGTCATTGCTTCATGTGCTTGCCATGTCCTTGCCCGTGGTAAAGGACAAAAGGTCGGGTCTTTTTGAAGGGCTGCAGGTGCTCTTGTGAACAGAATCAAATATCTAGAATTCTTGTTCGACCAGCTCTTTCTCCACTTGGGGTGGACTTCATCTGCGCCTTCTGCTTGCATGTCTTTATATAGTCATTCCTTAACCTGTAGCAGCTCTACCTTGATCAAGGGATATGGCAGTGATTGTTGATGCCATTGTGCATTGATTTGGTTGGGAGTGAGTTGAGTAACATTGACTGAATGGAGAACTCTCAACTTCCAATCCATCGTTGTTTTCCATTGCTCATCCGTTTCTTGAGTGACCTACTCCTTAACTGCATCTTCTGTAGCTTTTGACAGCTGGATCATTGGCACTTGATCGGCATCTATTATTGGTACCTGAAAGTCTTCTTCTCTTCCTTG
>NZ_QFRV01000353.1:0-588 GCF_004136805.1 Enterobacter cloacae complex sp. GF14B | reverse complement strand
TGGAAAACCTCAAGAAATCATCCTCTTGACAATATCATCGAAGATATCTCAAAAGGGGTAACAACGAGACACTCTCTCAAAGATTTATGCAATAACATGGAATTTGTTTCTATGATAGAACCTAAAAACTTTAAAGAAGCCATAATAGACGATCAATTGATAGTTGCTATGCAAGAAGAGTTAAATCAATTTGAGAGAAATAATGTTTGGGAACTAGTTGAGAAACCACATAACTACCCCATTATAGGAACAAAATGGGTATTTAGAAATAAGTTAGATGAACATGGAATAATCATTAGAAATAAGGCTAGATTAGTTACAAAAGGATATAATCAAGAAGAAGGTATAGATTATGAAGAAACATATGCTCCAGTTGCTAGATTAGAAGCCATTAGAATGCTCTTAGCATATGCATCCATAATGAATTTTAAGCTTTATCAAATGGATGTTAAAAGTGATTTTCTAAATTGTTTAATTCAAGAAGAAGTATATGTTGAACAACCCCCAGGCTTTGAAATCCCGGATAAACCAAATCATGTTTATAAATTGCAAAAGGCTCTTTATGGTTTTAAACAAGCCCCTAGGCCT
>NZ_QFRV01000352.1:0-972 GCF_004136805.1 Enterobacter cloacae complex sp. GF14B | reverse complement strand
ACATTGGAAAATGCGTGATAATTATGTGACCATCAGAAAATTAGTTTAACTAAATATCCCAATAA
Source organism: Enterobacter cloacae complex sp. GF14B (assembly GCF_004136805.1). Classification (NCBI taxonomy): domain Bacteria; kingdom Pseudomonadati; phylum Pseudomonadota; class Gammaproteobacteria; order Enterobacterales; family Enterobacteriaceae; genus Enterobacter; species Enterobacter cloacae complex sp. GF14B. Next base: position 907 of record NZ_QFRV01000352.1, on the reverse strand, counting down.
AATTACATTATTTTCAGGAGAAAATAAAAGGGGAAATATAGTAAATTAACCCAAAAACCTTTGATATCAAAATCAAAGGAAGAACACACCTTGGGGAATACATGATAAATATCCCAACCTTAGATAAATAGTTTAGGTACATATTTTGGTCAAAAGTAACCAATTTTGTATATAATGGATAAGAAAACTGAAGAAATAAAATTATCTAAGTACCAAAGAATTAACCGAGGTCCAAAACCCTTATTTTTGGGTAAACAAGGAAAAATAAATGTTATTCAATAAATCCTCTAATGGATTAAGTCTTTTTATAAGGCTGCCGAAATGGCCCCCAAGAGAACCAGGGGAAACCCTATGACGGAAGATGAAGATACTAGTAACAAACGCAACAAAGCAACTAACGACCATGAAGCAGGGCCTCTAGCCATAGGCCAACAGAGGAGAGTTTACGGGAACCTGCCCCACAGCAGATGGACGACCAGTCCCAGGTGGTTTTCAACTATGCCATTAATAAGCTTTTAGACTTTATTTTAAGTTAAGCATTGCATACGAAGGGTTAGGAAGGAAACCACTGGCTGAAAAAGGAAGGTAACTTCCAAGAAACCAACGAGCAATGATTGTAAATAGGAAAGAAATGATTGGGTTATGACTGATTGACCTAGGAAAGAAATGTTTGACCATCCTTAAGACAGCTTGTCTCAAGACACCTCTGATTCCTTGGAATATATTACTCCAGGTAATGAGTAATGATGGAAACTCCGCCATGGATGAGTCGATTTCCTCAGTGCGCATGGAGTCTTTACCCCGTGGTTGTCTGTGCTTGTGGATATTACTTACGATATCGATTTTATCCTAGAGGAACTGCCCGGTTGTATGGGCAACCGGTTGGCGTATGGGCACCCGGACTTTG
>NZ_QFRV01000351.1:0-973 GCF_004136805.1 Enterobacter cloacae complex sp. GF14B | reverse complement strand
CTTAGGTGTTCTAGATGCTCATCTCTCAGAAGAGAATGTACACATAAGTCATCCATGTATATTTCTAGAAACAACCTTAAGTATTCTTTGAAAGCATGCGTCATCAGCCTCTGGAAGGTTGCGGGAGCATTGGTTAGACCAAAAGGCATAACCCGATAAGCATAAATTCCCCACTCCGTTGCAAAAGCTGTTTTATGTTGATCTTCCGGTGCTATGGCTAGCTGGTTATATCCTGAAAAACCATCAAGAAAGGAGTATGTTGTTTTCCCTGATACACGCTCTAAAACATGATCAGTTATCGGCAGGGGATAATTGTCCCTGATTGTTGCAGCATTCACTTTCTTTAAGTTGACACACACTCGAAGTTTTCCGTTCTTCTTGGGTACCACCACAATCGGAGATACCCAATCGGTGTGTTCAATCTCGTATATGAATTCAGCTTCCATTAGCTTATCTATCTCTTCCTTGATTCGCTTAGCAAAAGTATCATTATATGTGTATGGTCTCTGTCTGCTAGGCTTTGCGTCTTGTTTCAGTGGGATTGAGTGTTGGCATATCGATGGGTCAACTCCCTTTAAGTCCTTATAAGACCATGCAAACACATCCCTATACTCTCTGAGAAGACTCAAAAGTCTCTCTTCCTCGCCTGGAGACAAATCTGTGGCTATGTAGACCGGTCTAGGTGGCTCACCTGGAGCTGCTAAATCAACTTTTTTTGCATCCTCCGGTCCGTCATAAGATTCTTTCTCCTTCCTCTCTCGAATAGGTGGGGTTAATATCACCTTCCTATTCTCTATTGTGAATTTCCTATAGTGAGAGGGAACATCCATGTTTTCCTTGATTTTGACGTTTTCGTCCTCTCCGCTCTCAATTTCTGTCGTCCAAACTTTCTTCAGAGTTTTCTTGAGCTCTCTGTACTTGTTTCTACGTTCTAACTTGGACTCCGTGTATTCTCTGTTGCGCTTGTTCTTTT
>NZ_QFRV01000350.1:0-980 GCF_004136805.1 Enterobacter cloacae complex sp. GF14B | reverse complement strand
ATCTTTATAGTCCTGTCGGGTTTCGCCACCACTGATTTGAGTGTCAGTTTCTGTGATGCTTGTCAGGGGGGCGAAGCCTATGGAAAAACGGCCGCCGTGCGGCCTTTCCTTTTCCCCGTCACGCGACCGCTCGGTTTTCTCGAGCTATTATACGCATGCTCCTGCCGCTCGCCGCAGTCGAACGGCAGGAGCGTAGCGACTGAGTGAGCGAGGAAGCGGAAAAGAGAACATCCCTACATTGAGCACTGACGCTCTGAGGCTTCTTATGACGAAACAACAGAAAACAGCGCTGAACATGGCTAAATTCATCCAGAATCAGTCTCTGCTCCTGCTGGAGAAGCTTAACGAGCTTGATCTTGATGTCGAGGCCGACCTTTGTGAGAAACTCCACGATGATGCGGAGCATCTTTTCCGTACACTGTCCTCGAGACTGGATGCATTACAGGATGGTAACTGATGGCCAGAGTGTCTATTAGTGAAGCGGCACGGCTTGTTAAGGTTAGTCGCCCCACAATTTACAAGATGATTAACAGTGGGAAGTTAAGTTACACCTCTGTGGTAAAGCACGGGAAAGCTATTAAAGTTATTGATACTTCAGAGCTAATTAGAGTGTTTGGTTCTCTTGATGGTGTAATCGATACTGTAAAATATGATGTAAAAAGTGACGCAGAATCTACAGGTATTAACAGCGTTGGTTTACATGATTTACAACATAGAATCGCTTTACTTGAAGCTGAAAACGATGGTCTTAAAGGGGCTGTTAAGGCTCGAGATGAGCATATTGATTCCCTTCGTCAGGCTATGCAGCTTCTGGAGCACAAGCACGAACCTTCTTCACCACCCCATTCCCCGTGGTGGAAATTCTGGAAAAAATCCTGATCCCGCCATGCTTCCATTTTGCTCTCCGGCCATTCCGGGGAGTTCCTGAACCTTCCCAAAAATCGTCAGATCCCTGAACGCTCCTCACCACTAAAAATACC
>NZ_QFRV01000349.1:0-981 GCF_004136805.1 Enterobacter cloacae complex sp. GF14B | reverse complement strand
AAATCATTTCCTGCATGGCGAAGGTCACAAAAGCTAAAGAAGTTCAAGGAGGGAGGAAAGAGTATCTCTTTTCTCACCTACGATGGCACCTTTGGTGCTACCGACAAAGTGTTGGCCTTCATCCAGCAATTTGATGCGGCCTTTGGGGACGAGGGCTTCACGGAGTCCTCCAAGCTACACCATGTAGCTATGCACTTCCAAAAATCAGCTCGTCAATGGTGGGCTAGCCTTCGTGGCAATGGAGAAGCCCCAAAGACATGGAAAACTCTACGAGTTTCCATCATGAAGCAATTTCTTCCAAGCGATACTAAAGATAAAGTTCTTACCGAATGGCGCGGCTTGAAGCTCCTCTCTCATGAGTCTATCAACAAGTATGTAGACAAGTTTTGGGATTTACATCTCAAAGCTACACATTCACAACACATTCTTGATGATTCCCTATTATCTACCTCTACCGATGGAACTTTTGAAATATATCCTGAAGCAATACTTCAAAGTAGAACTAAGCCTCTACATAATCGGATCATTCTTGAACACCTTGTTAAATGGTCAATGTATCCACAGGAAGATGCCACTTAAGAACGTGATGATGTAATGAGACTAAATTATCCAGATTTCATGTCGAGGTGAGGACACCTCGAGTTTTTTAAGTGTGGGAGGATGTAAGATCCCCAATTTTTGGGTCTCTTCTAAAAATAAAAAAAATATCTTTCAATATCTATTTTGCCTATTTTTTTACTTAAGATGCTTGATTGAGAGTACTGAAAGGTTCTAAAGAAAAAAGCAGGGTCGTTTCCATGTTACAGTAGGTTAGACGGACGTTTGGTTCAATTTTGTAAAAAATTACTATTTTTAGCTTTTTCATGCATTTTATGCTTTTAGGTAATTTTTGCAAAAAACAAGATCGGATCCTTAATCTACGTGTTCCAGGGAAGCTATGGTTAAATTTTGTAAAAATCTATTTTTTGTGTGCTTTTCACT
>NZ_QFRV01000348.1:0-984 GCF_004136805.1 Enterobacter cloacae complex sp. GF14B | reverse complement strand
GCACTGGGTTGCAGGAACATTGTGGTGCACTTGTTTCCTGACACTCAGTGCGCTCCGTGTTATGTTTTTGTGCATGAGGATTCTTGGACAGAGGATGTAGCCCTTCGGGCTGCACGCTCTGCTTGGGCCTGGGCGGGACAGTCACTTCTTGCACGCTTGTCTAGAGGTCGTTCGGATGCGGATTTCTCCCCATCCAAACCGGCCTCAAAGATAGCGAGGTTGGCTGCTGTTGCAGCATCTATTTTCTCTCATTGACTCCATGAGGATCATCTCATGGAATGTGCAGGGATTAGGAGGGCCCAAGTTTCAGCGTCAGAGGGGCCGGCTGGGTCAGGAGCTGTAGAGATGCCCTGTGGGTGGTGAGATTGACATTCCTATGCTGCAGGAGCATCATCTTTATGAGAGCCGCATTCGGCGTTGTGGTCAGATTTTGCGTGGTCGCTATAAAGTTGCAGTGACTTGACGAGTGGCCCAAATTCCAGTTTGGCGCACACGAGCTTCCATACTCATCAGAATTCAGTGCTAACTGGCCCGGCAGTCCCTGTCTGACCGACCTAGATCCCCGATGTGAGAAACCCATTTGGCTGCAGCCGTTTCACACTGGCCATGCAATGTCCACTTGCACCTTTTCAACGGTTTTGGGACAAACAAGTAAAAATAAAATAAATATATCTAATACTTATTTACGGAGGGCAACAGGAAAAATACACCTCCTGGTGACACTATGTACCTTGCCGGTGATGCCATCAATTGGTATTACGCATGGCAAGAGGCACAGTTGGCCGCGCACCTAGAGGAAGCCGAAGAAGGCGTGCCCCTTTCTTTCGATTGGGCCGACTTCCAAGACAAGCTCAAGGCACGGTTTATGCCACCTAACTACCTAGCGCGGTTGAAAGACGATTAGAGCAATCTCAAACAAAATGATATGCCAGTTATGTCCTTCTCTAATCGTGTTTTGCAGCTCGGCACCCAATTACGCAAATC
>NZ_QFRV01000347.1:0-986 GCF_004136805.1 Enterobacter cloacae complex sp. GF14B | reverse complement strand
CCAGCCGTTCGCAGTCGCGATAGTTCACCCGCAGGCACTCGCCGCCCCACAGCGCGCCGTTCTCGCCCATGCCGATCCCGTCCAGCGTCAGGGCAATAACATCCCCGCCGTCGAGCGGCCAGCCGTTCTCCGCCAGACACGCTGCCGCATGCGCATGATGATGCAGCACGGTCTCAACGGGCAGCGCCTGCGTCCGGGCCCACTGTCGGGCGTGATATCCCGGATGGGCATCGCACACCACACGCTCTGGCTGGAAAGCGTAGATCTCCTGCATCGTCGAGAGCGCGCTGCGCCACTGCGCCTCTACGCCCTCGTCGCTCAGATCGCCAAAATGCTGGCTCAGCACCGCCTGGTTGCCACGTACCAGGCAGAAGGTATTTTTCATCTCCGCGCCGGTGCATAACATGGGCGGGATGTCGCGGAATCCGGCGGGCAATGTGATGGTATCCGGCACAAAACCGCGTGCGCGACGCAACATCGTGCCCTCCTGGTCCATCACTGAATCATCCATCCGTTGCAGGATGTCGCGGTTGTGCAGCAGGAAGCCGTCAGCGATGTCACTGAGTTCTTCCAGCGCCTGCTGGTTGTTTATGACGGGTGGATGGCCACTTAGGTTGCCGGAGGTCATCACCAGCGGACGCTGACAGTCCAACATCAGCAAATGCTGGAGCGGGTTCGCAGGCAACATCACGCCGACCGTATTCAGCCCCGGCGCAATCTCCTCAGGAAACGCTGGAAGGCAGGCTTTTGGCGTCAGCATAATCGGCGCAGCGGGTGAACGTAACAGCGTCTGGATGGCCTTCGGCAGATCGTTCGCATGCGGGATCATCACCGCCAGCGGCCTGGTCGGGCGCTGCTTGCGTGCCCGTAATTTCCGAACCGCCTGCGGGTTAAGCGCGTCGCAGACCAGGTGAAAACCGCCCAGCCCTTTGACCGCCACAATCCCGCCGCCTTCCAGCATCGCCACCGCCGCGCTTAACGCCGAT